>CANQXX010000011.1 GCA_947627905.1 uncultured Clostridia bacterium | reverse complement strand
TATTACATCCTTGTGGACTTAACAGGAGGAATTATGTTAAAAATCGACATTAACGACTTAGATAAATATTTTGTGAAATCGGAACTTATCCCCGCGATAGCTTTCGATGTGGATACGAAAACCGTACTTATGCTTGCTTATATGAACCGCGAGAGCCTGAAAAAAACTTTGGAAACAGGTTACACATGGTACTGGAGCCGTTCCCGTAAGGAACTTTGGAACAAGGGGGCGACTTCGGGACATTTGCAGGAGGTCGTTTCTATATACAGCGACTGCGATAACGATACTCTGCTTCTGAATGTGAAACAAACGGGTGTGGCGTGTCATACGGGTTCATACAGCTGCTTTTTCAATGAAATGTATAATAAAGGTTTATACGATAGGTGAACTGAAATTGTTGTAAATTTTCATTTATTGTGAAAATGTTGACAACATAACAAATAATTAAAAAGGACGCTGACAAAAATGAGCGATGATAAGATCGGTACCTGTGTTGAATGCGGCAGTGAGTTCCTGAGATCAAAATCAAAGATGAAAGAGTTATGTCCGGAATGTGCTCATCGTTTATATGGGTATGAAAATTGTAATCATATTTTCAAAAACGGAAAATGCGTAATATGTCTTTGGAACGGAAACCAAAGTGATTATACAAAAAATTTATAAAAGGAGATCGTAAAATGACAGTTTACCAGGAAATTTTTGAAGTTATAAAAGCCCGAAAGACGGCGTTCGACAGGGGAGAAGCTCCCGAAAAATCCTATACCTGCTATCTGTTTGAAAAGGGTGTTGACAAAATTTGCAAAAAAGTCGGGGAGGAAGCCGCTGAAACGATAATTGCCGCCAAAAACGGCGACAATGACGAGCTTATGAACGAAATAAACGATCTGCTTTATCATATAATGGTATTGGCGGTAAATCAGGGACTTGAATGGACAGACGTTGAAAAGGTCCTTGACGAGCGGAACGAGAAGATAGGCAACCTGAAAGAGTTCCACCAGACAGATAAAAACACATAACTTTGTAACTTTTTACCGCTCCTGTGAATAGTATATATTGAAGTTTCAATACTTTAATTTATTCATAGGAGGATCTATATGAGCGATAAAAACAACTGCTTCAAGGAAGCGGTTTGCATAGAGGTTCAGCGCATCTTTGACAGCTGCTCTGACCGCGACTGCATCTATGAGCTTCCGGTCACATTGTGCGAAGACTCGGCAGAGATCACGGACGATATGAACATAGTAAAGCCTCGTTGTATCGAAGTTGATACAGTCTGCATTTCGGTCGATGCCGTTCCATTTAAATCGGGATATTACTCGGTGGATATTACTTACAGATTCAAAGTTACTGCGGAAGCGTATGCAAAGACCTTCTGCCAGCCCACAATGGGAACTCTCCTCTGCGGAACAGCGCTGTGGAACAAGAGAGTTATCCTTTACGGCGGAGAGGGAAATGCTAAAGTTTTCTCAAGCGATCAGGATTTTGTATTCCCGACTGAAGAGGACTGCTGCTCCTGCGAAAAGGGCTCAAATTCGACTACTTCAATGCCGAAAGCTACCATTCAGATAGTTGATCCTGTAGCTCTGGAAGCAAAACTCATCTGCGTTCCATGCACAACAGACCCTAACCCCGGTCCGCAGAACTGCTGCTGTCCTAATCCGTGCAATAAGCCCGGTCTGGAAAGAACTCTGGCTATATCGGTGGGACTGTTCTCTATCGTACAGCTTTCACGTCCGGTATCAATGATCGTTCCTGCATATGATTACTGCATACCATGCAAGGACTGCTCATCGTCCGCTTCGTCGGAAGCTCCGTGCGAGATATTTGACAGGATCGAATTTCCTACAGATCAGTTCTTCCCGCGTCCAAGCGGAAACGACAACTGCAAGTGCGGCTGCTGCGACGCCGGAAACAATGACGATAATAATTCCTGTGACTGCAAATCAGATTGAACTGTAAGCATCAAAAGCTATATTTTCATGCAGAATAAAATGCTGTCGTGTAGATCACGGCAGCATTTTTGTGCTCAGAAAAAGTTCAATATTGACTAAATCAGATTTTAATGGTATAATATATAACAGTAAAATTTGATCGGGAGTAAAACAATGGGAAAATTAATAGTTCTGGACGGTCTTGACGGCAGCGGAAAGACCACTCAGTTTGAAATTATAGGAAAAAAGCTGTCCGGATCCTACAATGTAAAGGCGATAAGTTTTCCGGATTATGATAATCCCTCTTCGGCGCTTGTAAAAATGTATCTTAACGGAGAGATATCCGGAAGTGCAGACGGAGTAAATGCTTACGCCGCGTCCAGCTTCTATGCGGTGGACAGGTATGCAAGCTATAAAATGTTCTGGGAGAAAAACTACAGACAAGGCGATCTGATATTTGCAAGCAGGTATGTTTCGTCAAATGCAATACACCAGATGGTAAAACTTCCGGAAGAACAGTGGGACAGCTACCTTGAATGGCTAAATGATTATGAATACGGCAAGCTCGGGCTTCCTGAGCCGGATATGGTCATTTTCCTTGATATGCCTGTGGAAATTTCCCAGAAGCTGATGTCTGAGCGCTATCACGGCGATGAGAGCCGCAAGGATATACACGAATCAAATGTAGAATATCTGAAAGCCTGCCGCAGATCCGCTTTATATGCGGCGGACAAGCTCGACTGGAAGATCGTTCCATGCAGTAAGGACGGCAAACCTCTCCCTATAGAAACTATAAGCAATGAAATTTTAGAATTGTTAAAACAAATAGAGGACTGATAAAAGCAATGCTTGATTTTAAAATAATTGAGCTTTCCGACAGACAATGGATAAATGAACTGCTGAAATTATCAGATTTCAGGGGCTGTGAATATAATTTTTCCAATAATCTTGCGTGGCACAGACTTTATGAAACACAGATATGCCGTTATAAGGATTTTTACATTTCCTGTTCGAGAAAATATGGCATGAGATTTACATTTCCGGCAGGCAGGGGAGATTACAAGGATCTTTTCCTTACGCTGAAAAAAGAAGCAGAAGAAGAAAATTCTCCTTTGATAGTCAGCTCGGTAACAAATGATAAACTTGCACTTTTTGAAGAACTGTTTCCGGATATGTATACAGTCTCCTGTGATGAAGCGGATTCTGATTATATATATGAAGCTGAAAAGTTACAGACGCTTTCAGGTAAAAAATATCATCAGAAGCGCAATCATCTGGCAAGATTTCATGAAAACAACTGGGAATATCATGATATGACCGAAAAGGATTTTGATGAATGTATTGAGTTTGCTGCAAAAAGCTATAATCTTGACAATGCTTACGATGATGAATCCAGAGTTGCTGAACAGTTTGCAATAAATACTTTTATGACCTGTTTCGGGGAGCTTGAGCTTAAAGGCGGTGTCATTACGGTTGACGGAAGGCTTGAAGCCTTTACCATAGGCGACGGAATAAATTCCGACACATTTGATATCCATATAGAAAAGGCAAATGCAGATATTCAAGGAGCGTATGCCGCCATAAACAATGAGTTTGCAAAATCAGCGGCAAATGGTTATACTTATATAAACCGTGAGGAGGATCTTGGATTAGAGGGACTGAGAAAGTCAAAACATTCTTATCATCCTGCGTTTATGCTGCAAAAAAATGTTGTAACGTTCAAATAAATATCAAGGAGGAATTAACATGATCTATGTTTTTCTTGCGCAAGGCTTTGAGGAAACCGAAGCGATAGCTCCTATCGACCTTCTTAGAAGGTGCGGAAAGGAAGTTTACACCGTAGGGATCGGTGACAGTATCATTAAAAGTTCTCACAATGTTACTTTTTTTACTGATACCGAAGACCTGCTTATCGAACTGAACAGCGACCTTGAAATGATCGTTCTTCCCGGGGGTATGCCCGGAACGGTCAATCTTGAAAAGTCAGAAGCAGTTCAGGCAGCTATAGATTATTGCGCAAAAAAGAATATCCTTATAGGAGCAATATGTGCGGCTCCTTCAATACTTGGACACAAAGGTTTGCTGAAAGGCAAAAAAGCCGTCTGCTATACAGGATATGAAAGTGAGCTGACAGGCGCAGAAGTACTTGATGTCCCTGCGGTCATTGACGGAAATATTGTTACTGCAAGAGGAGCAGGAGTTGCCGTTGAGTTCGGCTTAAAACTTGTAGAGGCTCTTATTTCAAAAGAGCGCAGTGATAAACTCAAAGAGGCTATTCTATGTCCGTAACAGAAGAAAAAAATATCCTCCGCAAAAAGTATAAGGCTTTACGTTCGGCAATGCTGCCCGAAGAGAAAAAAATTTCGGACGAACATATTTTCAGAAAAATTATTTCTCTGCCGGAATATCGGTCATGCAGCCTTGTCCTTACTTACGTTTCCACGGCGGAAGAGGCCGATACGCTTTGTCTTATAAGGCAGGCTTTTGATGACGGCAAAACAGTTGCCGTTCCCAGAAGCATTGACAAGAACGGAAATATGACGTTCCATGAGATACATTCTTTTGATGATTTAAAAAGAGGATATTTTGGCATATCAGAACCGGATCCTGAAAAATGCAGTGAAATGCGCTCTTTTGACGGAGAAATATGCATAGTTCCCGCTCTTTCATATGATAGGCAAGGTTATCGCCTTGGCTATGGCAAAGGTTTTTATGACCGATTTTTTGCTGCGCATGAAGATATTCTCAAAGTAGGGATTTGCTATTCCGGATTTATGGAAATATCTCTTCCGCATGGAAAATTTGACATTCCTGCCGATATAGTGATCACCGAAAAATTTGTTGAAGATCACAGAAAGGAAAAGAAACCGGATGACAAATAAGGAAATTACTGAAGATAAAATTGAATTTGATGAAACTCCGGAAAGTCTGCCGGAAGAAGCTGTTGATCCTGCAAACGTAACGGAGGAAAATGGTATTCCCTCCGTTACAGAAGTAAGCGATGAGGAAGCTGCCGTTAATGATGTACCGGACGAGCCTGATGAAGAATATGATGAGGATATCGAAGAAGAAAGGCGCAAAAGAAAAAAGCGCCGCAAAAAACGCGGTCATTCTCATATAATTTTCGGAGTTATACTTAGTGTTGTGATCATTTCTGTGTCAATACTTGCAGCGGTATTTATACTCAAATGCGCCAAAGAAATGTTCGGAATAGGCAAATCGGATTTGGTAACGGATATTGAAATACCTATGGGTTCGAGTACATACGATATTGCCGATCAGCTTTTCCGCGAAGGTATAATTGCTGATCCGGATCTTTTCAGACTTTTCTCAAAGGTAAAAGGCGCTGACGGTAAATATGTTGCCGGAACTCACAGGCTTTCACCGCAAATGGATTACAGCACCATTATAGAAACGCTTCAGGAAGAAGTTGAAAGCCAGCGTGAAACCGCTGATGTGGTATTCCCGGAAGGAATAACTATTTTTGAAGCTGCGCAAAGACTGGAAGAAAAAGGTGTGTGCGATGCAGATGAATTTATAAAGGTGTTCAATTCCGAAAAATTTGGATTTGACTTTGAGGAAAAGGTAAAGACAAGCTATATGAAATTCTATAAAATGGAAGGTTATCTTTTCCCGGATACATATCAGTTCTATCTTGAAGAAGACCCAAGAGTTGTTGCCAAGAAAATATGCAAGAACTTTGAAGCAAAAATAACTCCGGATCTGTACGGAAGAATGGACGATCTTGAAATGGATCTTGAAGAAGTTCTAACTCTTGCTTCAATGGTCCAGGCAGAAGCTCCTGATAAAAGAAATATGAAAATAGTTGCTTCGGTTTTCTATAATCGTCTGAATGATCCTGATAATTTCCCGCTGCTCCAGTCAGACCCAACGACCAATTATGTTGAAGATATCATAATGCCTAATATAGAAGTCAGATCCGAAAAAATGTTTGAGGCTTATGATACATACCGCGGAGCAGGACTTCCTCCCGGACCTATATGCAATCCGGGACTGGACGCTATAAATGCAGTCCTGTATCCTGCTGATACCGATTATTACTATTTCTGTTCAAACCTCGAAACAGGAGAATTTTATTATGCAGAAACTCTCGAAGAGCATGAACAAAATCTTATCGAGGCTGGTCTTGCGGAGTAAAACCGGAGGTTTTCTATGAATTATAACAGTCTTGAGGTACTTGCACCTGCCGGAGATGCTGAACGTCTGAAAGCTGCCGTTGATTACGGAGCCGATGCGGTATATCTCGGAGGAAAATCATTTGGCATGAGGGCAGGCCCTAAAAATTTCACATATGATGAATTAAGATCTGCCGTGGAATTTTCACATTCAAGGAATGTAAAGGTTTATCTTACCTGCAATACGCTTCCGAGAAATAACGAGATACCGCATTTCAGACAGTTTATTGATGAAGCTGTATCATGCGGTGTGGACGCGCTGATAATTGCCGATCTCGGACTGCTTTCTCTGACAAAAAAATATGCTCCTGATATGGAAGTGCATATGTCCACGCAGACAGGTATCGTCAATTATGCTTCCGCAAATGCACTTTATAATATGGGAGTGAAAAGGATAGTTGTTGCAAGGGAGCTTTCAATTGATGAGATCGCCGAGATACGGGCAAAAACTCCTGCGGAACTGGATATAGAAGCATTTGTCCACGGCGCTATGTGTATGTCCTTTTCGGGAAGATGTCTGCTTTCCCAGTATCTGACGAACCGCGATGCAAACAGGGGAGAATGTGCCCAGCCGTGCCGTTGGAGCTATCATCTTATGGAGGAAACAAGACCGGGTGAATTTTTTCCCGTTTTTGAAGATGAGCAGGGCAGTTATATACTTAACGCCAAGGATCTTTGCATGATAGAACATCTTGATAAACTTGCCGAAGCAGGAGTTACAAGTTTTAAGATCGAAGGCAGGGCAAAATCCTCATATTATGTTTCGGTGATAACAAACGCTTACAGAATGGCTGTAGATATCCTTAAACAGTCTCCTGATGACTATCATCTCCCTGACATGATAAGAGACGAGGTGTTCAAGGTCAGTCACAGAAATTACTGTACAGGCTTTTTCTTTGGGCATCCAAACGATTGTCAATATTACGAAAACAGCGGTTATATAAGGGAATATGACATTGCCGCAGTGATAGAGGATTGCCATGACGGTATGATATTTGCCACACAGAGAAACTGCTTCAGCAAAGGAGATAATGTTGAGATACTTTCTCCCGGAGCAGGGTTTGATACGTTTATAATTGAAAAAATGTACGATAATGACGGAAATGAAATTGAAAATGCTAATCATGCCATGATGAAGATCGTTATACCATGCTCCAAAAAATATCCTGCAAATTCTATCATAAGGATAAGAAAATAACATATTTATTTCCCTTTCTAAATATCAATATATAATGAAAGGGGACGAGCGTATGAATGATGAACCTGTAAACAAAAAAGAACAGGAAGAAGCGCCTGTGGAGCTTACGGAATTATTTATACAAAAGAAAAAAACAGTAACATTTTTTGATACCTTGACCATTCAGGCTATACTTTGCGTTGCAGCGGCTATCGTTTTTGTGGTGATAAATATTTTCAATAATGATCTTGCTTATGATATATATTCTTTATATTCTGAAAAAAGCCTGAAAGAAAGCAATATTGCGGATACATTCAGGATAATTATTGACTTTCTGAGATCTGCTTCTGTTTATGTAAATGTTTGAATTTAGTTTCAAAAATGTATATGTAGCATTTGATTTCAGCTTTTTTGCCGCGGTGTCCTTGCTTATCCTTATGGGCAATTCCTACGCTGTTTTCGGACTTGCAGCGTGCATATGGCATGAGTTAGGGCATCTTTTTGTCATGAAAAAATTTGGCATCAGGGCGAAAAGGATATTATTCTACGGTGCAGGAATAAAAATTTATCCCGACAAGCAATTCTGTTTTACAGACTTCGGCACAGAATTTTTTGTATTGATTGCAGGCAGCGCTTCAAATTTTCTGGCAGCAATGCTGCTTGGTATGTCGGATATATCCGAGATAAAACTCTTTTCTGTGATAAATGCAGTTATAGGAGTATTTAATCTTCTTCCTCTGCAATATCTTGACGGAGGTAAGCTGATCGTCCTGTTGATAAACAAGCTTTGCAGCTATTCAAATGCTTGTCTTATGGAAAGATATCTTAAATGGCTGAATGTATTTCTGATAATTGCGGCGATGATATGCTTTGCCTTTGTCGGAAAAGGCAATTTTACTTTGTATATCACATTATGTTATCTGCTTATATCGGCTCTTTCATGCTGATATACGGTCCTTTGAAAAACGAGAGGAATGTAAAAAATGTTAAAGGAACAGTTAGAAAGTATCCTTCTTAAAGTAAAAAATCCTTCACGCTATATCGGAGGGGAACTTAACAGCGTAATAAAGGATAAAGATAAGGTCGATGTAAGGTTTGCGTTCTGCTTTCCTGATTCATACGATGTGGGAATGTCACATCTTGGAATGAAGATACTTTATTCCATTAAAAACAGACGAGAAAATTTCTGGTGTGAAAGAGTATTTGCTCCATGGGAGGATATGGAGGCTCTTATGCGTGAGAATAATATCCCGCTGTATGCGCTGGAAAGCCTTGATCCGATAAAAGATTTTGATTTTATAGGTTTTACTGTACAATATGAGCTTTGCTATACAAATATACTGAATATGCTTGATCTTGCCGGACTTCCGGTAAGGTCAGAGGATCGTACCGATGATATGCCGGTAATAGTTGCCGGAGGTCCATGCATATGCAACCCGGAACCGTTGGCGGATTTTATCGACATATTCATACTCGGCGAAGGTGAAGAGGTAAATATCGAACTGATGGATCTTTATGCCGGAATGAAGAAAAATGGATGCTCCAAAAAAGACTTTATACTTGCGGCTGCCGGAATTGAAGGTATATACGTTCCGTCACTTTATGATGTTTCCTATAATGATGACGGAACTATAAGATCGGTAATTCCTAATGATCCTCACGCTTCACCAGTTATAAAGAAACGTATAATAAAAGATCTTAACGAGATATATTATCCTGAATCGTTCGTAGTGCCATATTGTGAGATAGTTCATGACAGAGCTGTCGTTGAAGTTCTCAGGGGCTGTATAAGAGGCTGCCGGTTCTGTCAGGCAGGATTTATATACAGACCGTTCAGAGAAAAAAATAAAGACACGATATATAAGCAGACTTGTTCGCTTTGTGAAAGTACGGGATATGAAGAAGTATCGCTTTCTTCGCTCAGTACGAGCGATCTTTCCGATATAGAAGGGACGCTTTCGCTGCTTTCAGAGTACACAGATAATGAAAAAATCAATCTTTCGCTTCCTTCAATGCGTATAGACCGTTTCAGCGATGAGCTTATGCAGCGTCTTAAAGCCATAAGAAAGAGCGGGCTTACATTTGCTCCGGAAGCTGGAACTCAAAGGCTAAGAGATGTTATCAACAAAAATATTACCGAAGATGAGATAATGCGCGCCTGTAAAATTGCCTTTAAGGGAGGCTATACGGCGGTCAAACTGTATTTCATGCTTGGACTTCCTACGGAAACGGACGACGATATCAAAGGAATAGCCGAGCTTGCAGAAAAGATAATTGATCTGTACTATAATGATCCTGACCGGTCTAAGGGACGCCATGTACAGATATCCATAAGCTGTGCAACATTTGTACCTAAGCCCTTTACTCCTTTTGAATTTGAGCCGCAGGCTTCGTTTGAAGAAATAAACCGCAGACAGAAGCTGCTGCTTGAAAGCATACGTTCAAAAAAAAGAGTTAATGTAAGCTGGCACAATTATAAGGTAAGTATTCTGGAAGCCGTTCTTGCAAAGGGAGACAGGAGACTTGGAAAAACTATATATGAAGCATGGAGATCCGGCTGCAAATTCGACAGCTGGAGCGAATATTACCGGTATGATCTCTGGATGAAAGCATTTGAAAAGACCGGCGCCGATATTGATTTCTATGCTCACAGAAAGCGTTCTTATGATGAAATAATGCCGTGGCAGCACCTTGATTATTTTGTATCAAAAGAATTTCTTATAAGCGAGCATAAAAAATCTCTTGCCGCAGAAGTAACTCCCAACTGCCGGGAAAAATGTTCCGTATGCGGAGTATCAAAGGCTGTAGGAGGTGCGTGCTTTGGAAAAGACTGACGTAAGAGCCGTATTTGAAAAAAAAGGACGAGCTGTATTCATTTCACATCTTGATCTGTTTCGGACGATGCAGAGAGCGCTCAAAAGGTCAAAGCTCCCTGTGTGGTATTCACAGGGATTCAATCCGCATATATATCTTAATTTTCCGCTGGCGCTTTCTCTTGGAGTGGCAAGCAGTACGGAATTTATGGATTTTTCGGTAACGGAAAGTTTTGACCTAAACAAAGGCAGAGATATGCTCAACTCTGCTATGCCGGAAGGTCTTTCTGTATTAAAGCTCTCTGAACCCGTATACAAAAATCAGGATATAGGCTTTGCTGAATATAAAATGTGTTTTTACGGCGGCGCAGCTCCTGAATATATGCTTGAAAAACTTAATATGATGATGGAACTTGAGACAGTAGAGATAGATAAACGTTCAAAAAGCAAGGGTACTATTAAAATTGATATAAGACCTTATCTTGATATACTGAATGCCGGAATTAAAGATGATCATGCGGAGATCAATATAAGACTTCCGGCAGGAGGTACTCTTAATATCAATTCAAATGTTTTTGCAGATACTTTCTCCGATATAAGCGGAATAACCTTTGATAACGTTTATGCAGAACGCACAAAAATTTTGATAAAAAACGGAGAAATTTTTATGTAATGTACATTTCACAAATTTTTACCTGAAAATACTTGCAATCTGTATAAAAATGTGATAATATTAAATAGCATTTGATGATCCGCCCGCGTTTCAGCGGACGAGATTAATGCCTGCCGAAAGGCGCATTAAAAGGACAGTCCGCTGCCTTATGCCGGTTTTTGAGTGTTGTATCCGGCTTTCTTGCGAAAGGTAAGAATGTCTTGAAATTAGGAGGAATTGAATATGGACGCACTCAAACTCATCAGCGACAGCAGCCTTAAAAAAGAAGCTCCTGTTGTAAATGTCGGTGATACCGTAAAGGTACACGTTAAGATCAAGGAAGGCGACAAGTACAGGATTCAGATATTTGAAGGTACTGTTATCGCTAAGAAGCACGGCGGAATAAATGAAACATTTACCGTTAGACGTGTTGCTCACGGCTGCGGTATTGAAAGAGTATTCCCGGTACACTCTCCTGTGGTTGACAAGGTAGAGATAGTAAGAAGCGGTAAAGTTCGCCGCAGCAAGCTCTATTATATCCGCAGCAGAGTCGGCAAGGCTGCAAAGGTTAAAGAACAGATCCGTTGACGGGTGTTATTCAAAAGGGACTTATTGTCCCTTTTGTGCTATAACTGTGGGGAAATATTATCAAAATAATTTTTGAAAGGGTGTGCTTTTTATGGCGAAATACCAGTTGGACTATGAAGCAGTTGAAGAGGATAAAAACAAAGAAGTAACTGCGGCAGAAGAGTATATAGATTGGGTAGAAACTATCATATTTGCTTTTTTTGCTGTAATACTTATTTTTACGTTTATACTCCGTGTAGCGAATGTTGACGGAGAATCTATGCAGCCTACTCTTACCAATGGTGACAGGCTTATAGTTTCACATCTTTTCTATGAACCTAAAGCCGGCGATATCGTTATTGTAAACGATCTTCAGGGTCATGTCTACAATGATGAAAACAAGCTGGAAACAGTTGACGGACTTGGAAAGGTCATTGTAAAGCGTGTAATAGCCGTAGGAGGTCAGAAGGTAAATATTGATTTTGACACAGGCGATGTATTTGTAGATGATGTCAAGCTTGATGAAAAATATATTGCCGAACCTACACAAATGGACGAGGGCGGACATCAGTATCCTGTAGTTGTTCCGGATGGCTATGTTTTTGTCATGGGCGATAACCGCATGAATTCCACAGACAGCAGAGATGCAAGAGTTGGATTTGTGGAAGAGGAAGATGTTCTCGGCAAGGTAGTAATAAGGATATTCCCGTTTAGTTCTATAGGCGTTCCTGCGTGATCCGGAGGAAGCAATGACTGAAACTCCTTCAATACAATGGTTTCCCGGTCATATGTCAAAGACCAGGCGCATGATAAAAGCCGCTCTTCCGCTTGTTGATGCGGTTGTTGAGATAATTGATGCAAGAGTGCCTGAATCAAGCAGGAATCCCGATCTGCAGTCAATGATAAAAGGGAAGCCAAGAATAGTTATCCTGAACAAATGTGACGCTGCCGATGATTCTGCAACACAAAAATGGCTTGCATGGTATGGAAAGCAGGGAATAACCGCTGTAGCTGCCGATTGCAGAAGCGGCAAAGGTCTGAACAGGTTTTCTCAATCGGTAAAGACCATGCTTGCAGATCTGATAGCAAAATATGAAGCCAAGGGTATGAACGGCAGGACCATTCATCTTATGGTGGTAGGTATTCCTAATGTAGGCAAATCTTCATTTATAAACAGACTTGCCGGTCAGAAAAAAGCCAAGGTCGAAGATCGTCCGGGAGTAACAAGAGATAAACAGTGGATAAGAATAAGCGACGATATAGAGCTTTTAGATATGCCCGGTGTGCTGTGGCCAAAGTTTGATGATATGTCAGTCGGGGAAAAATTAGCTTTTACGGGTGCAGTAAAAGATGATGTTGTCGATATTGAGGCTCTTGCCGGCAGGCTTCTTTATATATTGAGCGATCTGTATAAGGAACGCCTTGAGGAAAGATATAAGATCAGCGTGTCTGAATGTGAGGACGGTTATGAACTGCTCCTGAAAGTAGGCAAAGCCAGAGGAATGCTTGTTTCAGGCGGAGAGATCAATACAGAGCGTGCTGCTGCTGCCGTTCTTGATGATTACAGGAGCGGAAAGCTCGGACGGATAACATTTGAACTTCCCCCAAAGGAATGAAACATATATGAAAATTCAGCAGACAACGGATCTTTTTGAATTTGACGATCTGATAAGAAAAGACTTTTCAGCAGTATGCGGCATAGACGAAGCCGGAAGAGGACCTCTTGCCGGTGACGTTTACGCCGCCGCTGTGATTTTTGACACCGGTGTTTATATCGAAGGAATAAATGACAGCAAAAAGCTATCGGAAAAGAAGCGTGAATTTCTTTACGATGAGATCATTTCCAAGGCAAAAGCCTATTGTATTGCAACAGCTTCGGTAGAAGAAATTGAAACTATAAATATTCTTAACGCTGCAATGCTTGCTATGGAAAGAGCCTATAACGGTCTGGGCATCAGCGCTGATATTGCTCTTATAGACGGCAATAGATCTCCTTCAATAAGCTGCAAGACCCAAACTGTCATTAAAGGTGATGCGACGTCCGCAAGTGTAGCGGCAGCTTCTATCCTTGCCAAAGTAAGTCGTGACCGGTACATGAAAAAAATTGCTGAACAATATCCTCAGTATTGCTTTGATAAGCATAAGGGATACGGCACAAAACTTCATTATGAAATGCTTATGAAATACGGACCGTCTCCGGTCCACAGAATGTCATTTCTGAAAAAACTGTATAATGATAAAAATGGATAAAAAAACAATAGGTGATTTAGGAGAAAATTTTACTGCCTGTTACCTTGAAAGAAAAGGTTATACCATACTGAAAAGGAATTTCAGGATAAAAGGCGGAGAAATAGATATTATTGCCGCAAAGAACGGTATAATTGCTTTCGTTGAGGTCAAGACAAGAGCGCCTGATCCTCTTGTAAACGGATTTGAAGCAATTACTCCGGCAAAAATAAAATTGATAATCAAAACGTCTGAGCAGTATTCGATAAAGTATCCGCATGATCTTCAGCCGAGATTTGACGCCGCATGGGTCACGGTTTCGGGTGAAAAGGTGACAGGATTCCGATATATTGAAAATGCTTTTGATGCAAGCGAATAATGTATTTTTTTGTAAAGGACTGTAGTAATATGTATTACAAAAGCACCAGAGACAGTAATGTCAATATCACTTCGGCAGAAGCAATAGTTAAAGGTATTTCCGATGACGGAGGACTTTTCGTTCCCTCAGAGATACCTTCTATAAGCATTGACGAGATAATCAGGCTCGGCGATATGAGCTATGCCGAAAGAGCAGCTTATATTTTTTCCAAGTATCTCACTGATTTTACAGATGCGGAAATAAGATACTGCACAGATAATGCTTATAATGACAAGAAATTTACCACAGACAATATTTCCGAAATTTCACATTTGTTTGACGGCACATATATACTGGAGCTTTGGCACGGTCCTACCTGCGCTTTTAAGGATATGGCGCTCCAGATACTTCCGTATCTGCTGACAACTTCGGCTAAGAAGATAAATATTGACAAGAAGATCGTTATACTTGTTGCCACATCGGGCGATACCGGAAAAGCTGCTCTTGAAGGCTTTGCAGACGTTCCGGGAACACAGATAATGGTTTTTTATCCGGAAGACGGAGTAAGTCCTATGCAGAAGCGTCAGATGACTACACAGGACGGTAAAAATGTCGCTGTATGCGCTGTAAGGGGAAATTTTGACGATTGTCAGAACGGTGTAAAGGCTATATTTACTAATGAAGAACTCAAAGCTGAGCTTGATGCAAAGGGACTTATGTTCTCAAGCGCAAATTCTATAAACTGGGGACGTCTTGCTCCGCAGATAATTTACTATGTTTCTGCTTATGCGTCTCTTGTAAAAGACGAGGAAATAAAAGCCGGAGATAAGGTAAACATTGTTGTTCCTACAGGAAATTTCGGCAATATACTGGCTGCATATTACGCTAAGCATATGGGTGTTCCTGTAAACAAGCTGATTTGTGCATCAAATTCCAATAAAGTTCTTACCGACTTTATTACTACGGGAATTTATGACAGAAACAGAGAATTTTACACAACGATATCTCCGTCTATGGATATACTTATATCCAGCAATCTTGAACGTCTGCTTTATATTATGTGCGGCGAAAATGACGCTCTTATCCGTGAATGGTTCGGTTCTCTTTCAAAGAATGGAAGATATGAAGTTACTGATGACATAAAAGCGAAGCTGTCCGAAGAATTTGCTGCCGGTTTTTGTGATGATACGGAAACTAAGGCTACGATCAAGAGGATATATGATAAGTATTCTTATACTCTTGACACACATTCTGCCGTTGCAGTAAAGGTTTACGAAGATTACCGCCGCGAGACAGGGGATACGACAAAAACTATCATTGCTTCTACAGCAAGTCCGTACAAATTCAGCGCAAGCGTTCTTGAGGCAATAGAGGGCAAGGTATCCGAGCTTGATGAATTTGATATGATCGATAGACTTGCGGATATTTCGGGTTATGAGATCCCTCAGGCTCTTGCTTCTCTGAAAACAAAAGAGATAAGATTTAAGGATATCATAGTCAAGGAAAACCAGAAGGATTATGTTATGGACAAACTTTCCGTATAATGAGGTGTACCGATGGCTTTATTTGCAATAGCCGACCTGCATTTGTCATTATCGGTAAACAAGCCCATGGATATATTCAGCGGCTGGGATAATCATGTAGAAAGACTTTCCGAAAATTGGACAAAAATAGTGTCAGATGAAGATACTGTGGTTATCCCCGGAGATATTTCATGGGGCATTGACCTGAATGAAGCAAAAGCTGATTTCAATTTTATCAATGATCTTAAAGGTACAAAAATAATTTTAAAAGGGAACCATGATTATTGGTGGTCAACTATGTCCAAACTTAATTCATTCCTGAAAGAAAACCGATTTGATACAATAAAAATACTCCATAATAATCATTATAGATATGAAGGATACGGTATATGCGGAACAAGAGGCTGGATAAATGAAACGGATATCCCGGCAGATGCTAAAGTCCTTGCAAGGGAAGCCGGAAGATTGGAAACTTCTATAAAGTCGGCTCTTGCCGAAGATCTTGAACCGATCGTGTTTCTTCACTATCCGCCTATTTACGGCGATGAATATAATTATGATATTTTGGATGTAATGTATAAATATAACATAAAAAAATGTTATTACGGACATCTTCACGGAAAGGCTCATAAGTATGCGATATGCGGAGAGCGCGACGGCATTGATTTCAGATTGATATCCGGAGATTTTGTACAATTTTGCCCTATCAGAATAGCATAAATTGTGCGATATGGCGAAAAATGGTTTTATCTATAGTATTTTTTTTCTTTATATGATATAATTATAAATATGTTTTTTATAAAAATGGAGGACGTTTAAAATGAGTTTAGTGTCAACAAATAAAATTGAAAATGCAAAGTATGAACTTGAGATCAAAGCCGATGCCGAGGCTTTTGAAAAAGCTATTCAGGAAACTTACCTGAGATCTCGCGGCAGGATCAATGTAAATGGTTTCAGAAAAGGAAAAGCTCCCAGAAAGATGATAGAACAGCTTTACGGTGAGAATGTATTTTATGAGGACGCAGTAAATGCTCTTGTCAATACCGAAGTTGCTCCGGCAATTGAAAGCACCGATTATGAGCTTGTTGCAAATCCTGAAATAAATGTTACTTCTGTAAATAAAAATGACGGCGTTACATTCAAGGTAGTTATAACAGTTAAGCCTGAAGTTGAAATTTCCGATTATAAGGGTATAGAAATTGAAAAAACTGTCAATGCTGTAACAGATGAGGATATAGACAGACAGATACAGGCTCTCAGAGAAAGAAACGGCAGACTTGTTACCGTTGAGGACAGAGCTGCTGAAAACGGCGATGTTGCTGTCATAGACTTTGAAGGATTTAAGGACGGCGTTGCCTTTGAGGGCGGAAAGGATTCAAACTATGAACTGGCTCTTGGTTCCGGTACTTTTGTTCCCGGATTTGAGGAGCAGATCGTTGGAAAGAAAACAGGCGAAGAATTTACAATAAATGTTACTTTCCCTGAAAATTATCAGATGGAAGAGCTTGCAGGTCAGCCCTGTGAATTTAAGATCAAGCTCAATGAGATCAAAACAAAGGAGCTTCCTGAACTGGACGATGAATTTGTTAAGGACGCTACAGAGTTTGAAACACTTGACGAGCTTAAAAATGACATGAGAACAAAGCTTGAAGAGCACGCTGCACAGCACGCGGAAGCCGAAGCAGAAAACAAACTCTTTGAAGCACTTATCGACAAGCTCAATGCCGATATTCCTCAGGTAATGTATGAGAATAAGATCGACGAAATGGTAAGAGATTTTGAAGTCCGTCTTTCTCAGCAGGGACTTGATATGAAAACATATCTCACATATACAAATATGGATATGGCAGCATTCCGCAAATCCTTTGAGGAACAGGCTCAGAAGCAGGTCAAGGTAAGACTTGCTCTGGAAAAGATAGCTGATCTCGAAAATGTTGAAGTTACCGATGAACAGGTCGAGGAAGAGATTAACAAAATGGCTGAACAGTACAATATGCCTGCTGACAGGATCAAGTCAATTGTTGGCACAAAGGCTGTAAAGAGCGACCTCAGAGTTGCCGAAGCAAGCAAGATCGTAAAGGATTCAGCTAAAATAAACGGCTGATAACCAAAGGCTTCTAAAATATTTAAACGCCGCAAACCATCTTTCCGCAGAAGGATGGTTTGTATGGTATTGATGAATTTCTGCGGAGAATTGAGGTTGTTATGAGTATAAGTATTCCTTATGTTGTAAGACAAACAGGCAGAGGAGAGCGTTCGTATGATATCTTCTCAATGCTTCTTGAGGACAGGATCATTATGCTTTATGAAGAGGTCAATGATGCTTCGGCAAGCCTTGTAGTATCGCAGCTTCTTTACCTTGAAAGTCAGGATCCTGAAAAGGACATAAGCCTTTATATAAACAGTCCCGGAGGTTCCGTTACCGCCGGAATGGCAATATATGATACAATGCAGTATATAAAATGTGATGTATCGACTATATGTGTAGGTCTTGCGGCTTCAATGGGAGCTTTTCTGCTTTCTTCCGGAGCTAAGGGAAAAAGGCTGGCTCTCCCAAATTCGGAAATAATGATACATCAGCCGCTTATTTCGGGAGGTCTTTCCGGTCAGTGTACCGATATAAAAATACGCGCTGAACACCTTGTAAGGACAAGAGAAAATCTGAACAGGATACTTGCTCAGAATACCGGAAAGCCCATAGAAACTATAAGAGAAGACACCGAGCGTGATAATTTTATGAGTGCGGCTGAGGCTGCGGATTACGGTCTGGTAGATAAGGTTATTTTTAGTAGATAAGTCTGGAGTTTGATATAATGGCCGGAAATGATGGTATGAAACGCTGCGGCTTTTGCGGAAAGCCCGAAAACAGGGTGCAGAATATTTTTTCCGCAGGAAACTGCAACATATGTGACGAATGTGTTATTTATTGCTATGAAATGCTTGCAAAGCATAATCTTGTTTACAGCGGCGTCAAGCATCTGAACAATAAAAATGCCGCTCCTCGTCCGATAAAGATCAAAAAACCTTCGGAGATCAAAAAAGTTCTTGATGAATATGTTATCGGACAAGACGAAGCAAAAACCGCTTTGTCAGTAGCAGTATATAATCATTACAAACGCATAATGACTCAGGTGGATACAGATGATGTTGAACTTCAGAAAAGCAATATCATTCTTGTAGGTCCGACAGGAGTGGGTAAAACTATACTTGCGCAGACTCTCGCAAAGACATTGGATGTTCCATTTGCCATAGCCGATGCTACTACTCTTACGGAAGCAGGCTATGTCGGAGACGATGTGGAAAACGTTCTTGTAAGGTTGCTTCAGGCGGCGGATTTCAACGTTGAAGAAGCAGAGCGTGGAATTATTTATATTGATGAAATTGATAAAATTGCCAGAAAATCTGAAAATACTTCCATAACCCGTGATGTAAGCGGTGAGGGCGTTCAGCAGGCACTTCTGAAAATTGTAGAAGGAACAGTTTCAAATGTTCCTCCTCAGGGTGGAAGAAAACACCCTAATCAGGAATTTATACACATTGATACAAAAAATATACTTTTTATATGCGGCGGAGCTTTTGACGGACTTGATAAAGTTATCCAAAAGCGTACTGAATCATCATCGCTTGGGTTTGGTGCCGATATAAAGACAAAATCGGAAAAATCCAAGGGAATATACAAGGAAGTTATACATCAGGATTTTGTAAAATATGGCATGGTCCCTGAGTTTGTCGGCAGAATGCCTGTAATTGCCGTTCTTGACGAACTTGACGAGGATTCACTGGTGGAGATACTTGTCAAGCCTAAAAATTCTCTTGTAAAGCAGTATAAAAAGCTCTTTGAACTGGACGGAATAGAGCTTGAATTTGAAAATGATGCTTTGCGTGCAATAGCAAAAAAAGCTATCGAACAGAATACAGGGGCGCGCGGTCTGCGCTCGATAGTTGAAAAAATACTTCAGAAATATATGTTTGAGCTTCCGTCAAATTCCGACGTATGCGGGCTGACGGTCACTAAAGACTGTGTTTCAGGTGAAGAAGAGCCTATTGTGAGAAAAGGCAAGAAAAAAACAGTAAAGAAATGATCTTTGTTATATAGGATATTAAATCATAAAATACGCTTTTTGTTCAAAGGGCGTATTTTTGTTTAATCTCATGGTCAGTAATTGGTTTGTTATGTGTATCATGGAATTTAAAAACTCAGTATAAACTAAATTTAATTTCTTAAATTGTTACTTGCAAAATATAAGCATTTAATATATAATATAAGTGTGTATTATATTTATCATGATCGGATATTTCCGGTCGGGAGGTTAGTATGAAAACGAAAATTGAAGATATAACGATGCCTGCTCTTGCTATAAGAGGTCTGGTCGTTTTTCCGAATGTGGTGGTGCATTTTGATGTTGCCCGTGAAATGTCGGAAGCCGCCCTTAAAGCTGCTATGAGCGATAACAAACTAATCTTTCTCACAGCCCAGAAAGATGATCAGGTAGATGAACCGGACATACATGATCTTTACCGCGTTGGAGTTGTCGCTGAAATACGGCAGATGCTCAAAGGCTCGGATAATGTCCTCAGAGTGCTTGTAGAGGGTAAATACCGTGCAAAGCTAATGGATATCTGCCAGTATGAACCGTATCTTGTAGCTAAAGTAAGGTCATATCCGGAGGTCAAGAGGATACGCAGCGATGAGGTGGAAATAGAAGCTGTTATCCGCGCGATCAAACAAGCATTCTATCAGTATGCGTCCGTAATGCCAAGAATGCCTAAAGAGCTCATTTCCTCAATAATGAATGAAAACGATCCGTTCAAACTTTTTGACGCTCTTGTTTTCAATATTCCTCTGGCAGTCGAAGACAAAGAGATGCTGCTTGAAGAAAGCCATATTATTTCCCGTCTCGGAATGCTTCTCGCAATGATCTCACGGGAAGTAGAAGTGCTTGACATCGAACGCAACATACAGGAACGTGTAAGACAGCAGATAGACAGCAATCAGCGAGAGTATTATCTTCGCGCCCAGATGAAAGCAATTGCCAATCAGCTTGGTGAAGATGATGAGTATCAGGAAGAAATAGATGAATATTCCGAAAAGATACAGGCTCTGGATATTGATGACGAATCAAAGGAAAAACTTCTTAAAGAAGCTGACAGGCTGAATAAAATGCCTTCTTCGTCACAGGACGCTTTCGTTATAAGGAACTATCTTGATACTATCCTTGAACTTCCTTGGAACACTTCTACAAAAGACAATAATGACGTTATGAATGTAAAGGAAGTTCTCGACAACGACCATTACGGTCTTGATAAAGTGAAGGAACGTATTCTTGAAAATATTGCTGTAAGGGAACTTAAACCGGACATCAAAGGGCAGATAATCTGTCTTGTAGGTCCTCCGGGAGTAGGTAAAACATCTATAGGAAAGTCCATAGCAAGAGCTATGGGAAGAAAATATCAGAGAATATCACTTGGCGGTATCAGAGACGAATCCGATATAAGAGGTCACAGAAAAACCTATGTCGGAGCAATGCCCGGACGTATCATCAATGCATTAAAGCTGGCAGGAAGCAAAAATCCCCTTATACTGCTTGATGAGATAGACAAAATGACACATGATATGCGAGGAGATCCTTCTTCTGCTTTGTTGGAGGTCCTTGATTCCGAACAGAATGTTGCTTTCCGCGATCATTATATTGAAGTTCCTTTTGATCTCAGCAATGTATTGTTTGTTACAACGGCAAATACTACACAGACTATTGATCCTCCGCTGCTTGACCGTATGGATATTATTGAACTTACCAGTTACACAAGAGAAGAAAAATTTCATATAGCCAAGGAACATCTTGTTCCAAAACAGCTTAAAGCCAACGGTCTGAAAGCATCTATGCTTAAGATAAGCGATGAAGCACTGTATATCCTTATTGACAATTACACTAAAGAAGCGGGAGTGCGTACTCTTGAAAGGACGATCGCAAGCATTTGCAGAAAAGCCGCTAAAATAATAGTCAGCAACGAAAAGAAAGCTGTCCGCGTTACAGGCAAAAATATTGAACAGTTCATGGGAGCAAAGAAATATATTGATGATGATGTATCCACAAAAAATGAGATAGGGCTTGTAAACGGTCTTGCGTGGACTTCTGTAGGCGGCGTTATAATGCCTCTTGAAGCCTCTGTATTTGACGGAAAGGGAATTATAGAAACGACCGGTTCTCTTGGCGATGTAATGAAAGAAAGCGCCAAAATAGCGGTCAGCTATGTCCGGAGCGTTGCCGACAAGTATGGCATTTCAAGTGAATTTTATAAAGAAAAGGATATACATATCCATGCTCCCGAGGGAGCAACTCCTAAAGACGGTCCTTCAGCCGGCGTTACAATGACTACGGCTTTGGTTTCTGCTCTTGCAAATATTCCGGTCAAGCACGACGTTGCCATGACAGGTGAGATAACTCTTCACGGAAAAGTTCTTCCGATAGGCGGATTGCGTGAAAAAACTATGGCAGCATACAAAGCAGGGATCAAAACCGTAATAATACCGGCAGGAAATAAAGGCGATCTTGAAGAAGTGGACAATGTAGTCAAGGATAATGTAGAATTTATTTATGCAGAAAAGATAACCGATGTACTTGATGTGGCGTTGGAGAAAAAAGAACCGCGCTACATAAAGCCTAAGCACCGTGATGATGTTTCGGAAAGACCGGTAGTACGTTCATAAAACATAAAGGGATCATGCAGGCTTGTGTGATCCCTTTGCTATATAAAGAGCCGAGGTTTGTTCCTCGGCTTTTTTATTTGAAAAAAATTGTAATAAATCCCGTAAAAAAAGGCAAACTATTCATAAGCGTAAATAAAACGAGGAGGCATTTTACAAATGAAGATAAAAAATGCAGCGATAGCTGTTATTGCAGTATGCGGAATATCTTCGGCTGCTCTTTTAACTGTTCCCAAAATAGTTCTTGATTCTGTTCCGACCGCAACGCTTGTGAATGTTGAGAGGATAGAACATGAGGATAGCATTTCGCTTTCCGGAACGGTAATAAAAAATCTTATTGATAATTCCGTATGTGTACAGATCTATGTGCCGGAGCAGGATATCAGCAAGGTAAAGCTCGGACAGTCCGCCGAAATAACCGGAGATGCGTTTCCGGGAGTAACATATATTGGTACGGTAGATAAAATTGCAGATGCTGCTGCAAAGATACAGTCAGGAGGTACACAAAAGACCGTAGTTGAGGTCACTGTAAACGTCCAAGATCCCGATGATATTCTGAAGCATGGCTATACGGCTCTTGTAAAGCTATGTACGTCGGAGCCGTCCATGATGGAAATTCTGCCGTATGAAGCCATAAATCAGGACGATAACGGCGAATTTGTATATATTCTTAGAAACGGAAGGGTATATAAACGTTATGTTGAAACAGGAAGAGAGCTGAGCGGGGGTGTGGAATTGAAAACATCTATAGCTTCGGACGAAAATATCATAACCGTAGATAAAATTCCTGAAAACGGTTCGGCAGTAAAATTTGATGAATAAAGGGGGAATATGTATGACTGATATATTTCGCATGGGAGCAAGATGTCTTTTCCATAGTAAAATACGTTCTGTTCTTACCATAGCAGGGATAGCGGTAGGCGTATCGGCAGTAATGATAGTTTCGGCAATAGGCGATCTGGGGAAATTTTCAATAAACAGCGAGCTGTCCGGAATGGGCATGGACAGCCTTGTAGTATCTGTACAATCCGGCTCTACAGGAAAGCTGACAGAAAATGAGCTTGAAAAGATAAGATCCATTGATTCCGTAGGCAATGCTATGCCTTTGATGAACATGATAGCTGACTGTGAAATAAAAAATTCCCATATTACCTGCATGACATGGGGAGTAAACGAGGACGCTGACAATGTGATAGACCTTGAAGTGCTGCACGGACGGCTTATAAACAGAGGAGATATTGCGGAAAAAAGCAATGTATGTGTTATAGATGAAGCGATCGCTGAGGAAAAATATAAAAGAAGCAATATTGTAGGCAAAAAAATGAATATTTTTATATACGGAGAGCCTATAGAATTTGAAATAGTAGGCGTTGTGAAAAACGGAGTAAATACTTTGCAGAATATGCTTGGGGGATTTATACCGGATTTTGTGTATATTCCATATTCCGTTATGCAGGAATATTCTGAAAGAGATAATTTCGATCAGATCACCGTCAAGCTCCGGGACAGTGCCGAAAGCGGATATACGGCATCGGAAGTAAAAAAAATATTATCATTGGGCAATAAGAACTATGAATATTCAGTTGATGACCTTGTGAGCCGCAAGGAAAAAATGAACAATATACTTTCCATAGCGTCGGCAGCCCTTTCCGCAGTAGCCGGCATAAGCCTGATAGTTTCGGGAATATCTACAATGACCGTAATGCTGGTATCTGTAAATGAAAGGACACGCGAGATAGGCATAAAAAAATCTATCGGCGCAGGAAAAACCGAAATAATGTCTGAATTTCTTATCGGTTCTGTAATGATAACGTTTATCGGCAGTATCATAGGTATCTTCTCGGGAACTGTATTATCCGTTCTGGTGGGTTTGATGACCGGTATAGGGATATATATAAACTGGAAGCTCTGCGGAGTACTTCTTCTTATATCATTGCTGATCGGCGGCTGCTTCGGAACATATCCGGCTTATAAAGCGGCGTCACTGAAGCCTGTAGATGCTTTAAGATATGAATAATATTATATCCGCTGTAAATCAGACCTGCTTTACAGCGGATATTTTGTTTCTTATCAGCGCTTGGGCTTTTTATTATTATGAATATTTGCAAGAGGGGAAGCGTCCATGGCTTCTTTTAACGATTCATTGGATATGTGAGTATATATTTCTGTTGTGGAAATGCTTTTATGCCCCAGAATATCTTTAAGGACAAGAGTATCCACATGACCATGCTGATACATCAGTGTAGCCGCAGTATGGCGTAGTTTATGCGTAGAGTATCCTTTATTGTCAAGATTACTGTCTTTAAGAGCATTATCCACTATCTGCTGAACGCGTCTGTTTGTTATACGCGTTCCGCGCTTGCTTAAAAAAAGCGCGTTTGGTTCGGCAGGAGACGGCTGACGTTCATCAATATATTGAACTATCGCAGAAGCGCAGGCGTCATTAATATGTATTATGCGTTCTTTATTGCCTTTTCCCAGCAGACGCAGAGTACGTTCGTTAAGATCAACGTCCTGCATATTTATTCCTACAAGCTCGCTGAGACGCATACCGCAGTTGATGAACAGGGTTATTATGCAATAATCCCTGTAATAGTACGGATCTTCATCATTCATATTCTGAAGAAGCTTTATACTGTCGTCAAGAGTGAGGAATTTTGGAAGATGTTCATGCATTTTAGGATAATCAACGTCTTTTGTAGGGTCGTCGGGAATAAGGTCAAGATCTCTGTACAGACATTTATAGAATACTTTCAGTGAAGCCAGTTTGCGGTGGCGTGTTTTTGCTGTATTGTTTCTTGCCGTTGCAACATAGCTGAGGTAACTAAGTATATCGAGCTTTGTTACATCGCGTATATATTCAAGCGGGATATCTGTTATGGATATTTCATTCATAGGTGTGTCAAGGGACATTCCTGTTTTGGTAAGTTTGATATATCTTAAAAACAGCCTGAGATCTATATAATAAGATTCAAGCGTCCGCTCCGATTTTATCTTTACTACTCTTTGATAGGTGAAAAAGTCATTGAGATACGGCGGACATTCTTTAGGATCAATTTTGCCTGACGCCATAATTTCCTCCCATATTTTTACAATTAATAAAATTTTCTATACTTTTATTGTAATCCTTAACTTTTTTTTTGTCAAGGTATAGAATTATAAAAAAAGATGTGTTATAATAATATATATACTGTGTAATGCACAGTCTGAAACATCATGTTACAGGAGTTGATAAATTTGGCGGTTATTTACAATCGGGAAAAGATCGGAGAAGGTATAAACTTTACCAGTCTTATAAATAAGAGGCAGAAAACTAATACCATTATGCTCCACCTTCTTACGCCTCTGTCATCGGAAACTGCTTCGGTCAATGCTTTGATACCTTATGTTCTCTGCGGGAGCAGCAGGGAATATCCTACCCTTACAGCCTTGAACAAGAAGCTGTCCGAGCTTTATGGAGCAGTTATAAAAGGCTCTGTTTCAAAAATGGGCGACAGTCAGGCTCTTTCACTTATGGCGGGGTGTATAAACAACAGATATACATTTGACAATGAAAAAATAACCGAGGAAATGACCAAAATACTTGCAGGCTGCCTTGTTGATCCCAATATTTCCGGAAACGGATTTGATAATAAAGACTTTGAACTTAAAAAACAGGAGCTTCTGGACGATATTGACGCAGAAATAAACGATAAGCGCGCATATGCTTTTAAAAGAGCAAACATGAACATATTCAGGAACGAGCCCGCATCTATTTCAATAAAAGGAGACAGGGAACACGCTGAAAAAATAACTGCCGTTTCAGCTTATGAACAGTACAAGGAGCTTTTAAGGACTTCTCAGATCGAGGTTTTCTTTGTAGGTGCGGAATATTCCGCTAATTGCAAAGATATTCTTTCAGAAGCATTTGCAAAAATAGAAAGAAATTATGCAGGCGATAATCATTCGGAGATATCTCCTCTGAAAGAAGAAGTATGCCGTGTGACCGAAGCTCATGATGTGGCGCAAAGCAAAATGGTAATGGCTTTCAAGACAGATAATAAAGACATTATCACTATGAAGCTAATGAATGCTGTTTTTGGAGCAACGCCTATTTCCAAGCTGTTTATGAATGTCCGTGAAAAACTAAGTCTCTGTTACTACTGTTCTTCCGGATTTAATGAAAAGAAAGGCGTTCTTTACGTTGACAGCGGTGTTGAACATTCCAACATTGAAAAGGCTGAAAACGAGATAATAAATCAGCTTGAAGCTATGAAAAACGGAAATTTTTCTGACGAAGAGATCGAAAATGCACGTCTTGCGATAATCAACTCATGGAAAGGCGTCGGCGACGGAGCGCGTTCCATTGCTGACTGGTATTTCAACCAGTGCTACTCCGGAAGATCGGATTCACCGGAAAAGAATATAGAAAATATCATGAAAGTTACCCGAAACGATATAATTGAAGCGGCAAGGTCGCTCAGACTTGACACAGTCTATGTTCTTACAGGAAAGGGGGATACTGAGTAATGGAAAAGAAGATCGTCAGGAATGAACGCACAGGCGAGCAGTATACCTATGTAAAGCATCCCACCGGACTGGATATATTTATCTGGAAAATGGACGGTTACAGTACTACTCATGCCCTTTTCGGAACAAAGTACGGCTCTATAAACACTAAATTCAGGACTAAGAACGAGCCTGATTTTATAACAGTCCCGAACGGTATCGCACATTATCTGGAGCATAAGCTGTTTGAAAATGAGGACTGTGATGTTTTCAGCCTTTATGCTAAGACAGGCGCTTCCGCAAATGCTTATACTTCCTTTGATAAAACGTGCTATCTTTTCAGTTGTACGGATAATGTCTATGATTCGCTTGAAATACTTCTCAGCTTTGTACAGGATCCGTACTTCACCGAGGAGACTGTCCGGAAAGAACAGGGCATAATCGGTCAGGAGATCCGTATGTATGATGACAATGCCGGCTGGAGAGTATTCTTCAATATGCTTCAGGGAATGTATTATACTCACCCGGTAAAGATAGATATTGCCGGAACGGTGGAAAGTATCGCTCAGATAAACGCAGATCTGCTTTATAAGTGTTATCATGCTTTCTATAATCTTAATAATATGGTTCTGAGCATTGCAGGAAACGTTGATGAAGATAAAGTTCTTGAACTTTGCGATAAACTTCTTAAAAATAACGACAATCCCGGACTGGAGACTGCTTTTGAGCCTGAGCCTGATACGGTTTGTCAGCAGGAAGTGATCCAGAAGCTGGAAATTGCTATCCCAATGTTCAACATCGGATTTAAAGCCAAGCCGGAAAGCGGCTTAGAAGCTGTACGCGCAGAAATAGAAACAAATTTCGTCCTTTCACTTCTTGCAGATGAAAGCTCCGTATTCTATAAAAAACTTTATGATGAGGGAATAATAAATTCTTCATTTTCTTCCGAGGTTTTCAGAGGAGACGGATATTTTTGCTCAATTTTCGGCGGAGAATCCCGTGATCCGCGTCTTGTAAAAGATAAGCTCATTGAAGAAATAAAGCGCTGCAAAAAGGAAGGTCTTGACAAGGAAAGGTTCAATATCATCAAAAAATCTTATTACGGCGCTCTGATAAGAGATCTTAATGATGCGGAAGCTATCGCTACGACAATGATAAATGCAGGAATGGAAAAAATTTCTGCCTTTGATGTTATAGAAACCGTTGCAAATGTTACTTTTGAGGACGTTTCAAAACGTCTTGAAAAGCAGTTCAACACAGAAAATGTGACAATTTCTATCATTGAACCTATTGACAATAAGGAGGAATAACATTGAGTAATGCAGAATGGAACACGATCTCTTTCCCTAAGCTGAACATTGAATTTCCTGTATATAGCGATGCTTTTACAATATTTGGCATTACTATAAAATGGTACGGAATAATGATAATGCTTGGACTTCTGCTTGCGGTAATATACTGCTTCAGAAGAATGAAAAACTTCGGGATAGATGATGACAGGGCAAATGACGTAGTTTTCTTTGGGTTTATAGGGGCAGTCATAGGCGCAAGACTTTACTATGTGTTTATGAGTTGGGATATGTATAAAGACGATCTGTCCTCTATATTTGCCATAAGAGACGGCGGACTTGCTATTTACGGCGGAATTATCGGTGCTCTGCTTGTAGGGGCATTAGCAGCGAAGATACGAAAGGTAAAGCTGCTTCCTCTTCTTGATCTTACAGGCATGGGATTGCTTATAGGACAGGCTATAGGGCGTTGGGGAAATTTCTTCAATCATGAATGTTTTGGCTGCAATACCGATCTTCCTTGGGGAATGACAAGCCCGAGAATACAATCGGAGCTGTCTGCAAAAGCATATTCCATATCAGAGCTTACGGGAGTTACAGTCGATCCGGCTCTGCCTGTTCACCCGTGCTTCCTTTATGAATCGTTATGGTGCATACTTGGGTTTGTACTGCTTCATCTTTATTCAAAACGCAGAAAGTTTGACGGGGAATTGTTCTTTATGTACATCGGCTGGTATGGTCTGGGAAGAATGTTCATAGAAGGTCTCCGAACAGACAGCCTTATGGTGGGACATCTTAGAATATCACAGATTGTCGCAGGCGCTTGTGTAATAATCTCGATAGTATGCATTTTTGCTATGAGACACAAGATAAAAATGGACGGTGAATATGTTTTATACAAGGATACCGAAGAATCAAAGCGTCTTATTGAAGAAACCGAAGCAAAATATAAAGCGGAGGAAGAAAAAAGAGCGGCTAAAAAAGCTGAAAAACACAATAAGGACGCTGAACTTCGTCCTGAGGACAAACTTACCGATGATGATGAAAATGAAAGCGAAAGCAGCGTAAAGGAGGAAATTTCAGATGGCTCAGATAATTGACGGAAAAGCAGTTTCCGCAAAAGTAAAGGAACAGATCCGCAAAGAAGCGGCAGAAATAAAAAAGCAGGGCATAGAAATAGGTCTTGCAGTAGTTATCGTAGGCAGTGACCCGGCTTCAAGAGTATATGTAAATAATAAGAAAAAGGCTTGTGAAGAAGTGGGATTTACATCTTATGAATATACTCTTCCGGAAGAAACTACGGAAAGCGAGCTTATTTCGCTTGTAGAAAAACTTAACGATGATGATAAAGTAAACGGCATACTTGTTCAGCTCCCGCTTCCTGAACATATAGATGAAAACGCAATAATCAACGCTATACGTCCTGATAAAGATGTAGATGCGTTCCACCCTCAGAATGTCGGACATATAATGATAGGTGATTTCAATTTTCTGCCGTGTACTCCTGCCGGAGTTATGGAACTTATTGCCGAAACAGGTGTAGACGTCTGCGGAAAGAACTGCGTTGTTATAGGAAGAAGCAATATTGTCGGCAAGCCTATGGCAATGCTGCTGCTTCATAAGCACGGAACGGTAACTATATGTCATTCCAGAACAAAAGGACTTGCTGAAATATGCGCAAGGGCAGATATCCTTGTTGCAGCGGTCGGAAAGCCTAAGTTTGTAACTCCCGATATGGTCAAAGAAGGCGCAGTTGTGATCGACGTTGGAATGGACAGAGACGAAAACGGCAAACTTTGCGGAGATGTTGATTATGCAGCTTGCTTCGATAAGGCAGGTTACATAACTCCGGTTCCCGGAGGAGTAGGACCAATGACAGTTGCAATGCTTATGAGAAACACTCTGACAGCAGCAAAGATAAAGAATAATATCATGTAAAATCGTAAAGATGTGAATACACCTCACGGAATTACCTATAATATTCCGTGAGGTGTTTTGCTTTGAAACGTATCAGAAGCGTGTTTATCGTATTTGTTTTAATTTCCGCAGTCCTGTCGGTACGGCTTTTTTCACTTATAAACGATGATGAAATAGCGGCAGTATCTGCCGGAAGAGGATATTATACTTTGCGCTCGATAAGCGAATATGCCGGGATCTACGATTGCAATATGCAGCCTCTGGTAAATTATTCGGAAAAATATGAAGCTGTTGTTATTCCAAACAGTGAAATTGCAGTAAAAATACAGCCGTATCTTATTGACCGTGAAACTTTTTATAACGGAATAACCGGCAATCTTCCTTTTTTGTGCCGGGTATCTCCGGAAGCATATGATCTTGGTGATAAAGCTATCATATTCCGTTCTAAGCTGCGTACCGACAAAAACCAGCTTGCTCCGCACATTATAGGATATACTTCGGATAATGTCGGAATGTACGGAATTGAAAAAGCATATGACAGCTTTCTGCGTTCACACAGTTCTGAAAATTCAGTAACTCTTGGCGTAGACGCTCTTGGAAAAGTTCTTGGAGGGATAGAAGCGGATATTGTTTATTCTGCGCCTGTAAAAAGCGGTATTATAACTACTCTTGACAAAAATATACAGCAAATATGCGAAAATGCCGCCCAGAAAAATGGTCTTAAAAAGGGCGCTGTCATTGTAATGGATACAAAGTCAGGAGAAATACGGGCTGTAGTAAGCTGTCCGGACTTCAACACGGAAGACATTTCCTCATCATTGAATGACCCGGATTCTCCGTTTATAAACAGAGCCTTTTCGGCATACAGCGTCGGTTCTATATTCAAAATAGTTACAGCCGCTTCGGCTCTTGAGCAGGGGATAAGTCCTGAATACAGCTATATATGTACAGGTTCTGCAAATATAAACGGTCAGGTATTCAACTGCCACAAATGGGGCGGACATGGGGAAATAGATATGAGTACGGCTATGGCCGAATCATGCAACACATATTTTATCGCTCTCAGTGAGTATATAAGTAAAGAAAAATTTATAGAAACGGCTTCTTCATTGGGATTTGGAGCACCTACAGAATTTGGCGGCGGGATTACATCAGCTTCCGGAAATCTGCAAAGCACAGATGATATTGAAATACCTGCCGAAAGGGCAAATATGTCTTTCGGGCAGGGAATGCTTACGGCAACGCCGCTTCAGATATGTAAAATGACCTCTGCCGTTGCAAATGACGGGATCATATATGAGCCTTCGCTTATAAAAGGCTTTACAGACGAAAACGGAAATATAGAATATCTGCCGGTAAGCTCCGGGCATCGTGTACTTTCATATAAAACAGCAAGAACGCTGAAAGGTTTCATGCAGAAAACAGTAAGGGCAGAAAATTCTATGTCCAAGCCCAACACTGTCTCAGCAGGAGGAAAAACGTCCACCGCCCAGACAGGCAGATTTGATGAACAGGGCAGTGAAATAATGAATTGCTGGTTCAGCGGATACTTTCCGGCTTATTCGCCAAAGTATACGGTAACTATACTTTCAGAGGGCGGAACGTCCGGAAACTCAACTGCCGGACCTATATTCCGCTATATAGCAGACAGTATTACGGAATATGAAAAGAGCCTGACAGTTGACTGACTGTCAGGCTCAATATTATTCGTCATCAAAGTTTCCCGGAATATGAAGCTGTTTTACAGGTATTCTCTTCAGCGGTGAGTAAAGATATTTCGGACAATTGGAATCGCCATTTACAAGTCCTCTTTTTTCACAAAGAACTTTTCCGCCGTCCTTAGCGCGTGTTCCGTAAGTACAATACTGACACTGAGGAGGTATGTCGTTTCCAAAGTATTTCTTTTTTGCCATAAATAACATTCCTTTCTTGAATAATTATTCTTATAATATATTATATCATAAATTTTTTCTTTTTGCTATAGAAATATTTAATAATAACAAAATTGTCATAATCAACAAAAACAGAGACGGAATTGGTGAATTATGACGATAAACATATCTTTCCGAAGATAACGTATAAACCGAATCAATATTCATAACTACAATTAAAATTTTACATAAAATATATGAAATAATTGCGGCTGAAATTCTGTTGAAATAAAAACATTTGGTTGACAATCCTTCCGGTATAAATCCTTTTGTCTGTATGGTGACGCATATTCCGCCAAATGAAAGAAGCGCGGCAGTCAGAGGCATTAGCTTTAAATTGCCGGCGGTCAGCATGGTAATATTGCTGATCTCGATAAAAGCTCTTACCGAAGCAATACTGTCTGTATAATTAAGATATGTAAACTTTGATACGATCTCAGCAATAACCTTTATAACATTCAGCTTATCCAAAATACATATAGCCGTAGAAAAGAACACTATTACAGCGCAAATTGATAACATTCCCTTTGCACCGCTGTAGATCGAATCAATAAAACATTTCATAGATATTTCAAGCTTGATTTTTCCGGCTGATCTCTTTGGTACTTTTCTCCCTATGCCTTTTATAAAACCAAGTATGATGTTGGCGCCAAGTACGGAAGCAAAAATTATCAGTCCGGCTTTAATACTGGCAAACAATTTTACTCCTGCTATGCTGCAAATGAAAGCCGGTCCGGCAAGATAACAGTATGAAAGCATTGTTTCTGCTGTTTCGCGGTCTATTTTATTCTCCTTATAAAGTGTTGACAACAGCTTTGCTCCTACGGGATATCCTCCGATACTGCCTATAAGAAATACCGAGAAAAATTCTTCCGGTATCCTGAAAACATATCTGGATATTGCTCCGAATGGTTTGCTCAGCACGGAATAAAGACCGCTCGATACTATAAATCCGGATATTACCATGAATGCGTATAGAGAAGGTATCATTACCTCAAGACATATTTTTACAGAATTTGCAACGGCTATGCTTACATCTTTTACGAATACAACAAGAAAAAATGCGTAAAGCAAGGCTAAAGCTCCGAAAATACAGTTTTTAATACTTTTCATTCTGCATATCTTTCCTTCCTTTTTAAAAATATTACCTGTCAATTTCCATTATAAAGTATATGAAAAAAAATACGGTAATATAATTTTAGTAATTGATTTAAAAAAAGACAAAGCATTTTTATTTCAAATGGAAGGAGAAGGCTGTCAATGGGCAGAAAAATAAAAGACAAATATGATGATATGCTCTCAAAATACATAAAAAAGAAATTATATCTCAATACATACATGAACATTTCGGACAATAATCATTTAGAAATAGAAAACTGCCAAAAAATACTGGAGTATAACGACATATATGTAAAGCTCAGGACATCGACCCTTATAATAAGCATATGGGGACAAAATATTAAAATATCCGACTATAATACCGACGGGATAATCGTTGACGGTAAATTTTCATCAATAGAATTTGAAAGCGTAAAGTAACAGTCTTGAAAGGAAGAAAATAATAATGTTTGATAATATAAGAGGAGTAATCACATTTGAAGCTGTGACCGACGAACCTGAAACATTCATAAACGCTCTGAAAAGCAGTTCAGTACAAGTTTCTGAAATAAAATATAAAAAAGGCAGACTTTATGGAAAAATATATCGCAATAGTTTTGCTCAGATATGTGATATGGCTGAAAAAAGCGGTATACCGATAAGTATTGCCGAAAAGCGCGGAAGTATATTCACTATACGAAAATACCGGGCAAGATATGGGATATCTATAGGGATAATTTTAGCTTTCCTTATGGTAGCATACCTTTCAAATATAGTTATGTCGGTGGAAATATACGGAAACGAAATGCTTACCGACAAGCAAATTGCTTCTTTACTGAACGACTGCGGAATAAAAATTGGCGCGTTCATTCCAAATATTGATCTGAGAGACGCCGAAAGGCAGATCGTTTCATCTTCGGATGATATTGCATGGATAGGCATACGCTCATCAGGTTGTATAATAGAAGCAGAAGTAAGTGAAACAGAACCTTCTCCGGAAATGGTTTCAACTCGGACGCCGTGCAATGTTATTTCTTCCCAAAACGCACAGATAGTAGATATTAAAAATGTACATATGGGAATGCTTATACCGATGCTTTATGACGGAGTACAAAAAGGAGATCTGCTCATAAGCGGAACTGTAGACGATGGAAAAGGCGGGGTTTATTTTGCTCACGCTATGGGAGAAATAATAGGGAGATATAATGAAAAGGTAACCTTTTCCCAACCGTTTGTTGATGAGATAACAAATTATTCTGACAAAGTAACAAGAAAATATCTGAATTTGTTCGGACTGCGGATACCGCTTTTTGTCGGGAAAAATGATTTCGGACAGTGCGAATATGATGAATCTATTTCATATTTCAGAATATTGAATATAGAACTTCCCATAGGAATGATAATTTCGGAATATCACCCGTATCAGACCGAAAGTATTTTATATTCGCCGGAAAAAGCCAGACAGATACTTGAAGATAAGATAAAAATGTATGAAAAAAATTTTTATAGCGGCAATGATATCTCCATAATTGATAAAGAAGTGTTTTTCAGCGAAACAGACACTCAAATGACGGTAACAGTAAAATATACGATAGAGGGCGATATAGGTATAACTCAGGAAATTATGGCAAAATAATTGCTTTTACCCCTTTTCATATCGAAAAAAATATGTTATAATAGTTGTGTATAGGTAAAACATCTGAATAATTTACAGATGTTTACAAATTTATGTATAACATGAGGTATGTAAATGGCGGAAGTTGTAATTGGTCTTGAAAATATCGACCATGCTTTATCTCTTTTCGGAAACTATGATGAAAATATCAATCTTCTCCAAAGGCAATATGGTGTAACAATACTCAACCGCGGAAGCGATATCCGCATAAGTGGGAATGAAGAAGCCGTGTCCAAGGCTAAATATGCCGTTGAAACGCTTATTTCACTTATAAAAAAGGGTGAAACGATCAATGAACAGAATATCAGGTATGTAAGCTCTATGGCAGATGAAAACTCAATGCAGCAGATAACAGAGCTTGCCGACGGGGGTATCTGCATTACGACCGGAGGAAAGACCGTAAAAGCCAAAACTCTCGGTCAAAAAAAATATGTGGACGCTATCTCAAAAAATACTATCGTTATGGGAGTGGGTCCTGCCGGCACAGGAAAGACCTACCTTGCAGTTGCAATGGCGGTAAAGGCTTTCAAAGCACATGAAGTAAACAAGATCATTCTCACAAGACCTGCCGTTGAAGCAGGAGAAAAGCTGGGATTTCTTCCGGGTGATCTCCAGAACAAGGTCGATCCGTATCTTCGCCCGCTTTACGATGCTCTTTTTGATATGTTCGGAGCTGAGACCTTTGCAAAGCATATGGAACGAGGGAGCATTGAAGTCGCTCCTCTTGCGTATATGAGAGGACGAACTCTTGACGATTCCTTTATTATACTTGACGAAGCACAGAACACTACAAGGGAACAGATAAAAATGTTCCTTACACGTCTTGGATTTAACAGTAAAATGGTAATAACCGGAGATATCACTCAGATAGATCTTCCGGACAGCAAGCGTTCCGGTCTTATTGATGCAATGCACATACTGAAAAACGTTGAAGATATCTGCATAACAAGATTTACGGAAAAAGATGTTGTGCGCCATAAACTTGTGCAGGATATAATAAAGGCTTACGAAAATGCATACAGAGAAAGAAGGACGTGATAAAATGCCAAAAGTAAAGGTAATTATAGGCAATGAGCAGAAAAAGATCAAACTTCCTAAAGGCTTGAGACCGCTTGTACGAAAATGCTGTCAGGCTGTTCTTGCTGCTGAGGATTTTGATAGCCCGGCAGAAGTGAGCGTTCTTTTTGTTGACAATGAACGGATACAGCAGCTCAACAAACTTTACAGAAATAAGGACAAGTCTACAGATGTACTTTCCTTCCCGCTGGGAGAAAACGGCGTATATGATATCAACAATGAAACAGGAGCATATCTGTTGGGAGATGTTGTTATTTCGATGGAGACAGCTCTAAGACAGGCAAAAATATATGACCATTCTCTTGAAAGGGAAGTCGGATTCCTTACAGTACATTCAATGCTGCACCTTCTTGGATACGATCATGAAACTACTCCGCTTGAAGCTGCAAGGATGCATGAAAAAGAAGAAATGATCCTTGAAGAGCTTGGCTTGACACGGGACAAAGAGTTCTCGGAAATAAAATGAAAGATTTTTTGAAGGCTTTTGTTTACGCCGGTGAGGGAATAGCTGAGGCTGTCCGTTCGCAGAGAAATTTCAGATTTCATATTGTTGCTGCAATATATGTAACGGCTTTTTCGTTCTTTTTTGATCTGTCAAAAGCGGAATATGTGCTTCTTGTATTAACGTTTTCTTCGGTAATGGCAAGCGAAATGATAAATACAGCAATAGAACACGCCGTTGATCTTGCTTCAAAGGAATACAGCAAAACAGCAAAAGCAGCCAAGGACGCTGCCGCGGGAGCTGTGTTGGTAACGGCAGTCTTTGCTGTTGTCACAGCAATAATACTTTTTGGAGATATTGACGCTATAAAAGGAATTATCGCATATTATGCCGGAAACATACCACAGCTTATAGGGCTTATAGTATCATTCCCTATAGCATATATTTTTGTTTTTAAGACCGGAACGAACGGAAAAAGGAAGGAAAAATATGAGCTCAAGAAATGAATTTATTACTATAATAGGACGTGCCAATGCAGGAAAATCCTCGCTTCTGAATGTTCTTACAGGTGAAAAGATAGCCGCCGTCAGCAGTAAGCCTCAGACTACCAGAACGCGCATTTCAGGTATCGTTACCGAAGAAGATACACAATATGTTTTTATGGATACTCCGGGCGTACACCGCTCCAAGAACAAGCTCGGAGAGCATATGAACAAAGCGGTAAAGGATTCTGTTACAGATGTTGATCTTATACTTATGGTTTCTGACGTTACAGCTAAAATAGATGACAATGAACGCAATATTATCGGCAGTTTCCGTAAAAACGACCGCGTGATACTCATACTAAACAAGATAGACCTGCTTAAAGATAAGGAAAAGCTCGTCCCGATAATAACGGAATACAGCAGCTTATATGATTTTGAAACGATAATTCCGGTAAGCGTTCTGCAAAATGACGGGATCGACATAATCTGGGAGGAAGTAAAAAAGTATTCTTCGGAAGGACCGCATTATTTTCCGGACACATCTTTTACGGATCAGCATGAACAGGTAATTGCCTCGGAAATAATCCGCGAAAAGATACTGGAGCTGATGAGCGACGAAGTTCCTCACGGTATTGCCGTTATGGTAGGTGAAATGAAAGAACGCGTCAACAAGGCCGGTGAAGATATACTTGATATATCTGCTGATATATATTGCGAAAGAGGATCACATAAGGGAATGGTAATAGGGAAAAACGGTTCTATGCTGAAAAAAATAGGTCAGCTTGCCCGTGAAGAACTGGAAAGTTTCTTTGAAATAAAGGTCAATCTTCAATGTTGGGTAAAAGTAAAAGAAGATTGGCGAAATAAGGAAAATCTTATACGCAATTTCGGGTTATCAAATAATTCCACTAATATGTAGTTTACAAGCGGCAATAATTATAGTAATGACTTTCAGAATGTCATGGAGGTACTTACTATGATAGATAGCTATGATGAAAACAAATGGAATAAATTTGAACTCAGCGGACGTGTTATGGATTACCTTGATTATAAAGGGATACCAACAAAATTCTTTTCTAATATAAAAGGAGAACATTCCAATGCTGATGACGGCAATGGGGCTTGTAATAGCGGAACGCAATTACGGTGAAAATGATAAATTTATTGATGTTCTTACGGCAGAATATGGTGTTATCGAAATATGCGTAAAAGGCGCAAGGAAGATCCTTGGCAAAAGCAATTCGTCTACACAGCTTTTTGCTTACGCAAAATTCTGTTTCAGCAAAAGGAATGACAGATATTATCTTAACAGCAGCGAGCTGGTACGGGTATTTTACGGCATAAGACTGGATATCAAAAAACTTGCTCTTGCTGAATATTTTGCCGAGATCGTAAGATACTGCGTTACTACAGGTCAGACTGCAAAGGATATAATGAGCCTTCTGCTCAATTCGCTGCACTTTCTTTCTGAGGATCTCAGGACCTGTGAATTTATAAAGAGCGTATTTGAAATGCGTTTTATGAGTGAGACAGGTCTGCTCCCTCAGCTGATAGGCTGCCGTGACTGCTATAAATATGAAGCCGATGAAATGTACTTTATGGTCGATCTTTGCTGTCTGCTGTGCGGTGAGCATTTTGAACGCAGGGATTTTGAAGAGAATTATTATCATATTAGAGTTTCAAAGACTGTTCTTCACACGCTAAGATTTATCTGTCTTGCAGAAATGAAAAGGATCTTCAATTTCCACATAGGAGAAACAGCGCTTGAACAGCTTAACGAAATAACCGAAAAATATATTATTTCACGTCTTAACAGAAATTTTAAAGCACTTGAATTTTACAAACAGGTCTGTGACAGAAACGATTTGATGGCAGCTGAAGAAAAGTCCTGACGTATGACCGAAAGGAGAAAATGCTTGATAATAACGAAGCATAAAAAATTATGAATAAATATTATGAAACACTTGAATTACATAAAATACTTGAAATGCTGGCAGATGAAACTTCCAATGAACGTTCACGGGAAGCTGCGCTTTCTATAGAGCCTGAAACGGATATTGATATAGTAAAACGTGAGGTGAAAAAGACTGCTCAAGCATTTGATCTGTCTGTTAAATACGGAACTCCTGCATTTACAGCATTTAAAGACGTCCGCGGATCGCTCAGCAGGGCAAGATCCGGAGCAAGCCTGACTTTAAGAGAACTTCTTGATATTGCTCAGATGCTTTATCAGATAAGGATACTTTCCGACTGGAACAAGTCCAGAGGAGAGGAAGTTACTCTCCTTGACGAATTATTTGCCTCTCTCTCTCCGGACAAGTATCTTGAGGACAAAATAAAGGATTCAATTTTATCGGAAGATGAAATTGCCGATACGGCAAGTCCCGCACTTGCCGGCATACGCCGTAAGATCGCGCAGGCAGGCGCAAAGATCCATGCAAGCCTTGATGAATTGATAAAAAATTCAGATGTGCAGAGATCTTTGCAGGAAAATATAGTTACTATGCGAAACGGCAGATATGTTATTCCTGTAAAAGCCGAGCATAAAGGAAATATACAAGGGTTAGTCCATGCTGCCTCGTCAAGCGGCGCTACTTACTTTATAGAGCCTATATCAGTAGTAGAAGCAAACAACGAGATACGAGTTCTTCAGGGCGAGGAACAGGAAGAAATTGAGCGGATCATTGCTGAATTTAGTGCGGAATGTGCAGCAAGGGCGGATGCGATATCCGAAAGCTATCTTATATGTACAGAACTTAACCTTTATTTTGCTAAATCAAACCTTGCTGCAAAAATGCGTGCAAGCGAACCTGAAATTTCCAATGACGGACGAATAGACATAAAAAAAGCACGTCATCCGCTTATTGACAAAGACAAAGTCGTTCCCGTCGATATAAAACTTGGATATGATTATCAGGCGCTTATCGTTACCGGTCCTAACACCGGCGGAAAGACGGTATTGTTAAAAACGACCGGACTGCTTACAGCTATGACTATGTGCGGACTTCTTATCCCGGCAGGAGACGGAAGTCATATATCTGTTTTCAGGAACATACTTGCAGATATAGGCGACAGGCAAAGCATTGAGGACAGCCTTTCTACATTTTCTTCTCATATGAGCAGCGTTGTAGAGATACTTGGCAAGGCTGACAGCGACTCTTTGATATTGCTCGATGAACTGGGTTCAGGCACAGATCCTATAGAGGGCGCCGCACTTGCCGTTTCTATCATTGATGAATTGAAAAGCAGAGGAAGTAAACTGCTTGTTACAACACATTATCAGGAGCTCAAGCTATATGCCATAGAAAGTGAAGGTATAGAAAATGCTTCATGTGAATTTGACATGGCAGCCATGCAGCCTACTTACAGGCTGATAATAGGCTCTCCAGGCAAATCGAACGCATTTTCCATTTCTGCAAAGCTGGGAATGCCTGAAAATATCATAACCAAGGCAAATGATCTCATTTCTACAGAAAATCAACGCTTTGAAGAAGTTATAGCAAGGCTTGAAGCGTCCCGGCTCGAACTTGAAAAGAAAAACACAGAAGCTGAATCTCTCAGAAAGGAAAACGAGAAAAAACTTGCCGAGCTTGAAAAAGAGCTTGAATATCTCAATAGCAGAAAAGAAGACGAGATAGCTAAAGCAAGAACACAGGCTATGCGCATTGTCGAAAGCTGCCGTATGCAGGCAGACGCCCTCATGGACGAGCTGAATGAGATCAAAAAGCAAAAAGACAAAGAAAATTTTTCCCAGCTTGCCGCAAATGCACGTTCCAAAAACAGATCTGCACTTAATAAGATGTTTGATACCGCCAATCCTATCATAGCCGCAGAACATAAAGAATATGTTCCTCCTCGCCCGTTCAAAAGAGGAGATAATGTTATGATAATCGACATCAACAAAAAAGGGATACTTGCAAGCGATCCGGATGCTTCGGGAATGGTATTTGTTCAGTCCGGAATAATGAAAACAAAGATAAGCATAAAGAAATTGCGCCTCATAGAGCCTGAAAAGGTGACATATCAGAATAAGAAAGTATCCACCAAAGGTGTTAAAGGAAAAATGGAACGTTCTTCATCTATGGAGCTTGATATAAGAGGTCATGCTGTTGACGAGGGAATACATGAAGTAGATATGTTCATTGATAATGCTGTTCTTTCCGGAATTGGTATCGTCACTATAATCCATGGAAAAGGAACGGGAACGCTCCGACAGGGAATACAGCGGCATCTTAAAAATCATCCGTCCGTAAAAAGCTACCGTGCCGGAGTTTTCGGCGAAGGTGAGGACGGTGTTACGATAGTAGAACTCAAATAAATTCAGCCTATAGGTGATATTACATGAATTTTTCAGCGGCAATTTTTGATCTTGACGGAACTATTATTGATTCCAACACGGTTTGGGCAAAGATCGACAAGATAATTCTGAATAAAAGGGGAATACCTTGTTCGGATGATTTTGCGGAAAAACTTTCTTCCATGACGTATGAAAACGCTGCGGAAGAAATGCATAAACTTGGGGTCAAAGAAAGTACAGAGGAGCTTATAAAAGAGTTCAATGACCTTGCTGTACAAGAGTATCAGAAAAATATTATCCTTAAAGCTCATGTCCATGAATATTTTGATCTTCTTAAAAACAAAGGGATAAAGATAGCATTAGCAACGGCTTCTCCGGAGATACTATACAAGCCTGTTCTTATGCGCAACAAGGTTTATGAGTATTTTGACGCATTCTGCACAACAGACGAAGCAGGAAAAAGCAAGGATTTTCCGGACGTTTATCTTTTAGCAGCATCAAAGATCAACGCTAAGCCAAGTGAATGTGTTGTTTTTGAGGACGTACTTAACGGTATTATCAGTGCAAAGAAGGCAGGAATGACTGCGATCGGCGTTTATGACAGATATTCTGCCGGAGACATGGAACGTATTAAGGAAGAAGCCGATAGGTTTATTGTGGATATTTCAGAAATGATGTAAAAAAATTTGAAAAAATGCTTGACAAATATAAGCAGCCATGATATAATATTTATTGCCGCATGTTGCAGGCTTGTTTAAGTGCGCTTGGCGCCGCCTGTCTACAGCGAGTTTATGGAAAAGGAAGGTGCCGGAAATGTACGCGATCATTGAAACAGGCGGAAAGCAGTATCAGGTCAAGGAAGGCGACGAGATCTTTATTGAAAAGCTCGATGTTGAAGCTGATGATACTGTTACCTTTGATAAGGTAATTGCCGTAGGAAAGGACAGCGGTCTTGACGTTGGTTCTCCTTATGTAGGAGGCGCAGCTGTTGAAGCTAAGGTACTCAAGAACGGTAAGTCCAAGAAGATAACTGTTTTCACTTACAAGCCCAAGGAGGGCTCTACTCACAGAAAACAGGGTCACAGACAGCCTTACACAAAGGTTCGCATTGACGCTATCAAAGCGTGATTCACAAACGAGTTTATTTTCCGTACTGGAGGTGTATTCTTAATGGCACATAAAAAAGGTATGGGCTCCACCAAAAACGGCAGAGATTCCGAATCGAAACGTCTTGGTGTAAAAAGAGCTGACGGACAGCATGTTCTTGCAGGTAATATCATCGTAAGACAAAGAGGTACTCATATCCATGCCGGAACAGGCGTTGGAAAGGGTTCAGATGACACGCTCTTTGCAATGGTAGACGGCAAGGTAAAATTCGAGAGAGTTGGTCGTGACCGCAAGAAAGTAAGCGTTTATACCGATTGATTTTAGATCCTGCTGCATTTTTATGCAGCAGGATTTTTTATCGCCAAACTGAGTTTATGAAAGTTTTACACTGTACTAATTCATTATTGAGTTTAAATACAATATGACAGAATTGTACAATTTTTTTAAAGCCTCTTGAAACTCCGTAAATAATGTGATATAATTATTATGGATATGTATTTGACGTTTCACTGATTTACAATTGTTATTTACAAAAATTGCAAATTTGAACATAATTGGCATTTGTACAGGAGGCATCTCATGAATTTTAATATCGCGGAGTTTTATGCTTCATACGGAAGATTTAACCAGATACCTGCTCCGGAAAAGCCGGAGATAACCTTTTCCGGACGCTCAAATGTCGGAAAATCAACGCTTATAAATAAACTGTTCAATCGTAAAAATCTTGCAAGAGTATCAGCCGTGCCCGGAAAAACGGCTACTATAAATTTTTATAGTCTGGGAGATATATATATGACTGATCTTCCGGGATACGGCTATGCGCGTATTGCAAAAAATGAAAAACTTCGCTGGGCAGAGCTTATAGAGGGCTATCTTACGTCCGGACGCGATATTGCGCTTGTAGTACAGCTTATTGATATACGGCATCCTCCTTCCGAGGACGATATCCATATGATAAACTTTCTTATAGATAATGAGCTGCCGTTTATAATAGTCTTTACAAAGGCAGATAAGCTGTCAAGACGTGAAAGGGAAAGGCGCAGGGTAGGGTTTGCTTCGGAAATACCTTACTTTGACAGTATAAAAAAAGTGGAGTTCTCTTCTATGACCGGAGAGGGAACGGAAGATATCCGTATTCTTATATCAGAAGCGCTTTCTGAGGAAATATGAGCATTGCTGCAAAAGGAGAAAATATAAAATGTTTGTTTCAAAAAACTTATCTGTAAATGAAAAAGGAAATCTTACTATAGGCGGAGCAGATACTGTAGACCTTGCCAAAAAATATGGTACGCCGCTTTATGTCATGGATGAAGAGCTTATCCGTGAGCATTGCCGGAGCTTCAAACAGTCTATTGATAAATATTATAACGGAAACGGACTTGTATGCTACGCAAGCAAGGCATTCTGCTGCAAGGCAATATGTAAGGCCATGATGGACGAAGGAATAGGTCTTGATGTAGTTTCTGAGGGTGAATTGTATACAGCGCTTTCTGTAGGCTTTCCTGTGGAAAAAATTTGCTTTCACGGCAACAATAAGACCGACGATGAACTTCTGTTAGCAGTTGAAAATAATGTCGGAAGGATCATCGTTGACAATATTTTTGAGCTGGAACGTCTTAATGACATTGCCGAAGAAAAAGGCATAAAGGCAAATATTATGTTCCGTATAAAGCCCGGTGTTGACGCGCATACTCATGATTTTGTAAAAACAGGTCAGATAGACAGCAAATTCGGCTTTGCTCTTGAAACAGGAGAAGCGTTTGAAGCAGTTAAAAAGGCGGTCTCTCTTAAAAATATAAACCTTGTGGGACTTCACTGCCATATAGGAAGCCAGATATTTGATATTGATCCATTCGTTCTGGCTGCGGAAATAATGATAAATTTCATAGCCGATATCAAGTCCAAACTCGGTCATGAAGTAAAGGAGCTGAACCTTGGAGGCGGTTTCGGCATCAAATACACAGAAGATGATTCGCCTGTAGCGTATGATAAGTACATGGAAAATGTTTCTGTCAGGGTAAAAGAGCTTTGTGCGGAAAAGAACATCGAACTTCCATTCATACTTATAGAACCCGGACGTTCTATTGCTGCTCCTGCCGGTATAACTCTTTACACAGTTGGCGGAGTAAAACATATCCCGAATATCCGTACTTATGTTTCAATTGACGGCGGAATGTGCGATAATCCGCGATATGCTCTTTACAAATCAAAATATGAAGCCGTTGTAGCAAATAAGGCTTCCCAGCCGAAAAATACTACGGTTACCATTGCCGGTAAATGCTGCGAAAGCGGAGATCTTATAGGAGAGGGTATGCAGCTTCAGGAAGCTGTTCCCGGCGATATTGTCGCCGTACTTGCTACAGGAGCCTATAATTATTCCATGTCATCAAATTACAACAGGCTTCGCAAGCCGGCAGTTGTTTTTGTAAATAAAGGAAATTCAAGGGTAGTTGTTAAAAGAGAAACACTTGACGATATAATCAGAAATGACGAAGAATAAGTTTAAAAATTTTTCAAAAAACTATTTACTTTTTCACTATGATATGCTAAAATGATAATAGCATATTTAACTGATGTGAAAGGAATTGATAAGTATATGAACAATAAACTTAATTCTGAGCATATGGACGATCTTTACGAAGCAATATTATCACTGAAAACAAAAGAAGAATGCGATGCATTTTTTGAGGATCTGTGCACGGTGATAGAATTGCAGTCCATGTCACAAAGAATGCAGGTAGCAAAAATGCTTACAAATAAAAAGGTTTATAAAGATATCGTTTCCGAAACCGGCGCAAGCACTGCTACAATAAGCCGTGTTAACAGAACTCTTAACTATCAGGGAAAAGGCGGATATGCGCTTGTTTTCAGCCGAATGGACAAGAAGGGCAGCAAAAAATAATGGCAGGCTACAAAAGTTTTTCTTACTTCTATGATCTGCTCACCGAAAACATTTCCTACAAAAAGCGTGCAGAGTATTTTGATGAACTGATAAAACGTCATGGCGGCAAAAAAAATATTCTGCTTGATCTTGCTTGTGGGACAGGAAGTCTTTCCGAAGAAATGAGCAGAAGGGGTTATGATGTTATAGGCGTTGACAATTCTGAAGATATGCTCAATACAGCCATTGAAAAGAAGATAGAAAATGGTCTTGATATACAGTACCTTTGCCAGGATATGACGCAGCTTGATATGTTCGGCACGATCGACGTAACTATATGCGCTCTGGACGGAATAAATCATCTGCTGAACATATCGGATATTGAACGAACATTTAAAAGAGTCTCTCTCTTTTGTGAACCTGAGGGACTCTTTATCTTTGATATCAATACTCCATATAAGCATAAAAACATTCTTGGCAATAATACGTTTGTTTACGATATGGAAACGGTGTTCTGCATCTGGCAGAATACCTACAACGGCAATGACGATAACCGCGTAGATATGTCTCTGACCTTCTTTGAAAAACTGAAAAACGGAATGTATGAACGTTACGAGGATGAATTTTCCGAAATTGCTTTTGAGGAAGATATAATAGACGAGCTGCTTAGGAAAAGCGGGCTGAAAATTGCCGCCAAGTATGATTATGACAGCTTTGATCCTCCGAAAAAGGACAGCGAAAAGCTCGTCTATGTAACAAGAAAGGTATGATCGAATGGCTCGTATAGTAAGAACTATTTCTGCAGACGCTTCTGTGACCGCAACTGCTATTGACGCTCTGGATATAGTTTCAAGAATAGAACAGATACACAAGACTTCCGCTGTGGTAACGGCAGCTCTTGGACGGCTTTCGATAGCAGCCTCATTGATCGGTATAGGCTTGAAAGGTGAAAAGGATTCAGTTACGATACGTCTCAACGGCGACGGTGCGACAGGACCTCTTATAGCCGTTGCAGACAGCAGAGGAAATGTAAAATCTTACGTTTCTAATCCTATAGTGGAAATCCCGCTCAATAAATTCGGAAAACTTGACGTTGCAGGTGCTGTAGGACATAACGGAACGCTTTCCGTTGTAAAAGATCTTGGGCTGAAAGAACCGTATGTAGGACAAGTTCCTATAGTTTCGGGAGAAATTGCGGAAGATATAGCAAGTTATTTTGCCGTAAGCGAACAGATTCCCACAGTCTGTGGACTGGGAGTACTGGTAAATCCTGATCTTACGGTAAAAGCTGCCGGAGGATATCTGATACAGCTTCTGCCGTTTGCAGATGAGAAATGCATTGACATTCTCGAAGCGAATGTAAATAAACTTCCTCCGGTAACAAAAATGCTGGATTCGGTAATGTCCTCCGAAGATATTGCAATGAAAGTCCTTGACGGTCTTGAACCGGAGCTTCTGGATTCTTTTGGCTGCGAATATAGATGCGATTGCAGCAAGGAACGTGTGGAACGTGCGCTTATCAGTCTTGGCAGGGAAGAACTTACAAAAATGGCTGAGGAAGAGGATAATATAGAGGTTTGCTGCCATTTCTGCGATAAAAAGTATAATTTTTCAAAGAATGAAATAATTGATCTTATGAAAGATCGGTAATATTTATAAAAAATATACCTGTCGGCTTCTAAAATGCCGGCAGGTATTTGTTTTACAATATCTTTTTCACGGTTTCCCGCTCTATCAGTTTGTAGGGGAGCTTTATTTTTTTGTTAGTTTTCTCATTGTTGTTTATATTTTTAATAAGCTCATCAACAACAGTCCTGCCGATCTCGTAGCACGGCTGTTCTACCGTTGTTATTTCAGGAGTGTACATACTGCTAAGGGAAATATTATCAAATCCGCATACAGAAATGTCCTCGCCGATCTTCAAGCCCTCCGAAAGAGCTTTTTTAACCGCTCCTGCGGCAAGAATATCCGAAACGCAGAATATCGCGCTCGGAGGATCGGACAATCCTTTTAAATATTCTAATCCATTGGCACCGTCTATAAAGTCATAAGTACCTTTGTAAATATATTCCTCACGGAATGGTATCCCATTATCATTAAGTGCTCGTTTGTAACCGCTTTCGCGGTCAAATGAAGAGGCAGAAGTGATATTTGTGGATATCATTCCGATTTTTTTATGTCCGCATTTTACTAAATAATTTACTGCCGCATAAGCTCCGCCTTCATCGTCAACGGAAACAGTCAGAACGTCTGCACCCTCTGCTCGTTCACAGCACAGAGCAATATGATATTTGTCATTCAATTCCATAAGAGTTTTGTAATCAAGCTGAGTACCCAGAAGTATAGCCGCGTCTACCGTGCGATTAAAAAGCATATTAAGCAGACGGAGCTCAAGACTGTATGTACTGTTGGAAGTGCTGAGCAGGATATCATATCCATGATCTGAAGCAGAGTTTTGCATACCTCTTATTATTTCGCTGTAAAAAGTCTGCTCGGTAGAAGGTATTATTGCAAGGATAACATTAGTCTCACAGCGTCTGAGGTTTCTGCCCAGAAAATTGGGACTGTATCCAAGCTCTTTGACAGCATTGTTTACCTGTTCGGTAGCAGCGGCAGAAACAGTAGCGCTGTTATTCAATACCCTTGAAACTGTTGCGACAGATACGCCTGCCGCCTTAGCCACATCTTTTATAGTTGCGCTCATTTTATGAAATGTGCCTTTTTAACGACTTTTGCCGATTATCAAGGCAGTTCTCCTTTCATGAAATAAAACTGTAATATATAATTTTATAACAAAACAGACATTTTTTCAATTGACAATATATATAAAAATAAGAACTTTTATTTTACAATATCTTTTCGTTATCTTTAAGAGAACGGCTCTCCTTGTTAAATTTCCGGGTACGCTTTTTCTGCCTTTTCTGAACATTTTTATCGGTAAAGAAATTGAATACAATCAGTACGGCAAGCAAAACCGTAACGATAACGGTGAAAAGGTGTCTCTCGGCAAGCGGCTCGGTTGACATTTTTGGAATAAGCGTATTCGGGATAGCATATATTTTTGACACTGTATATATGTATGAAGCTGTACCTATAATATTAAATACAGCAGGCAGCCACACTTTTTCAAAGCAGGCAAGAACTGTTCCAAAAACAAGAAAAAAAGAACTTATAAATAATGCAATTCCGCAATTTTCGTAGTCATTGAGACAAAATGCGATACCGCCCATAATATTTATTCCGCATGAAATTATTACTGCAGCTGCAATACAAAGTACAATTGTGAAAATTCTTGCTTTTTTCATAAAAATTTTCCTTTCTCGTCTGTAACTTATATAAACCGATATAATATAGTATATCACAAAAAATTTACATATGCAAGCGGAATTTGATTTTCTATATTCGACAAGTTATTTTAATGTTTAGGTGTAAAATAACCAAATAAAAAGCATTTATAAATTGATTTAAAATGAGAATAGTAATAAGGCGGGTCAGCCGCGGATATCGAGGAAAGGAGAGTTTTGTTTCCCGATCGAAATAAAGCGGAATGTAAAATGAAAAATTTTATAAAATATATGGCGATCATAGCAAATATGCTGATACTGACGGTATTAGGTGCCGTTATATATTATAACCGCTCACTTCCTAATAACTACTATGTTACAACAGGCAGTGAGCTTAAAATATCCGATCTTATTGAAGCAGTGCCTTGCAGCCGGACGTATCCAAAAGGACTTTCAATACCTGCCGGAAGCAGTCAAGGAAATCGTGTGGAATTAAGATTATTAGGAATTATTCCAATTAAAACGGTAAATATACAAGAAATAAGCGAGCCTGTTCTGATACCATGCGGAAATCCATTCGGAATAAAATTGACAACAAATGGAGTGATTGTTGTTGAACTAAGCAGTTTTGAGACAGATCATGGCATAGGATCTCCTGCAATAGACGCAGGAATAAAAACAGGAGATATAATCAAAACCATAAACGGCAAAAAAATACTTTCAAACGATGATATTGCTGAAATTGTAGAAAAAAGTAACGGAAAGTCTCTTTCTGTATCTATTACGAGAGATGAGACAGATATGCAGGTAGATATTACGCCGTGCATATGTATGGCAGACAATAATTACCGAATAGGAATGTGGGTGCGTGACAGTTCAGCCGGAATAGGTACTTTGACATTCTATAATCCTGAGAACAATTGTTTTGCAGGTCTTGGACATCCGGTATGCGACGTGGATACCGGGTGTATAATGCCGCTGTATAAAGGTGAAGTAGCAGAAGTTACAGTGAACAGCATTAAAAAGGGAAGAGCCGGCATACCCGGAGAGCTTGTGGGAAGTTTTTCTGACGGCGGAGCGTCCGGAACACTTATATCCAACTGTGAAAACGGGCTTTACGGAGTATTGAGCGGTTTCGATTTTAACGAAGAACCGGTAGTTCTTGGCTTGAGACATGAAATAGAGACCGGAAAGGCTTATATATACACAACCATTGACGGAAAAGAACCTCAGCGTTATGATATAAATATCGAAAAGATAGATCTTCATGATTCTAATAATGGCAAAAATATGATAATAAAGGTAACAGATGAGGAGCTTCTTGAAAAGACAGGAGGTATTGTTCAGGGAATGAGCGGCAGCCCTATAATCCAGAACGGAAAGCTGGTGGGAGCAATAACACACGTTTTTGTCAACGATCCGTCAAAGGGATACGCTATATTCGCAGATACAATGTATGACAGTTCGGAACAAGTCATGAAAACGGAATAAGCTGCATAAAATAATATGGTTTTCTTTGTGTGAATTGGTTCTGTACGCCAATTCACACACTGATATATCCGATAATAGACATTCATATTGCCCGAAAAAGAAAGTTCCGGATAAAAAAATGTAAATATTTTTAAAAATCCTCTTGACAAACGTTCATTAATAGTGTATAATAAATAAGTCGTCGATAATGCGGCGCTATCGGGAGCTTAGCTCAGCTGGGAGAGCATCTGCCTTACAAGCAGAGGGTCATAGGTTCGAGCCCTATAGTTCCCACC
>CANQXX010000010.1 GCA_947627905.1 uncultured Clostridia bacterium | reverse complement strand
TCAGGTCCTACCACCGTGAACTTAAGTGCTCCCTCAAATTCTTCTCTGGTGATATTTGTTCCGTCGATCGTCTTGGTTATTACAAGGCTTCCTGTCTTCGGTGCGGGCGCTTCGATCTTTGTGTAATTATTAGTAAACGCTGCTGTTGCCTGATTGTTTTTGCCTACTGTCAAAGATGCCTTTATGTCTGTTTTCGTTAATGTACCTTCATTTATGATAGCTCCGTCAAAATCATAACCGTCTATCTCAACTAAACTTGTCGTTGCGCCTTCTGCTGTTTTGCTTTCCGTTACTTCCGTTACGGTAACTTTTGCACCCGCAGGGATACCCTTGATAATAATGTACTGACCGGAATGTATGGTGATCGTTCCATTGGACATTGAATACTCCGTCTTTCCGGCAGCATCTTTTACTAATTCATTAGTTTTACTGTCATAAATGCTGTAAGCAAATGATGCCTGTTGTTTCGGCTCTGTGCTGGAATTTTGATAATATACATTTCCATTTGCGTCAGTAATAATTATTTCAAAATTAAAGCCTTTAGTCGTTTCGATATTTGCTGCCTTGCTTATCTTTACTGCGCCTACCGGATAGGTATTTGTAAACTCAACATCAAGGTGCTGACCCTTAACTATCTCCTGCAAAGCGCCGTTGTCTATCGCTGTTTCCTTTGCAGCCGCATTTGTCTTTGCAGTTACCGTTGTTTCATACGCCGCAGAATTTACGACTTCTGTAAATCCTACTTTTGCGCCAAATGGCAGACCTGTTATTTCAGCAAATTCATCATGCTTGAGTATTATTGTTCCGCCATTGGAAATTTTCAGTTTATCCTTGACAAGTTCCTGTCCGTCAGCGGTTTTCTTGTATACGGCATAACTGTACTCTGCCGTATCCGCAGTACCGTCTTCTTTTTGAATATTCGCAGTAAATGAATACTCAGCATTTTTCTGATCGGCAGTAAGTGCAACCGTCTCATCGGAATTTTTTACCGTCTTGCCGACTTTGACTGTTCCGCCGGGAACGTTTGTAATGATCAAGCGCAGAGACTGCTTTGCGCCGTTTATTTTAAACTTGATCTTCTTTTTGCCGGTCGTGTCCTTTACGATCTCCACCTGACCGCTGCTGTCAACCTCCTTGCCGTCTTTGTAAATGTAATTGTCGGCTTCGATAGCTTCAATAATGTCAAAATCGCTTGTATAACCGTCAAGAGGCTTTATTTCTTCAAGGTAATATGTAACGCCTTTTTCAAGTCCTGCAAATACGACTTCACCGTGCTGATATACACCGGATTCATCCAGTCTTCCGGTCGATGCATTATCTTTTATCGGTGTTGCTACGCCCTCCTGAGTAAGTCTGAACGTAACGCCGTCAAGATAATTTTCGGTTTCAGCGTCAATTTTTATCAAACGCAGTTCACTTTTATCGCCGCCGATAGAGCCCGATCCACTCATGATATAAGAGTTTTTCTTAACCTCTATTTTTTCCCCTGATTCGCCTTTTTGTTTTTCAACATCCTCTACTATTGCACTGAATGATACATTATTTTCGTATGTTTTAGAATCAACGCCGTTTTTCTCAAATTCATCTTTGGTTTCTTCAACGTCAAGATCATATTCAAGTATGCACGCACCGGCGTCCTTGGGGATCGTAAGCGAGAATTTGCTGTCTTGCTCGTTATAATCTATCTCGCTACGCTCATACTGCTTTATCAATTCGCCTTTTGTGAAATTAACGCTGCCGCTGAAGCCTACGCTGCCGTCCCATTCCTTATAGTTAGAAACTGTTCCGCTTACTGTTGCTTTATAGAGCCTTACGCTGGAAAGATCCAATATAAGTCCATCGGAAAAATTGTCATGAACTTGGAAATCAGTATCAAGCGGATAATTATGCGGATCAATATTCAGCGAATAACGAATGTAAAGATTTTCATCACCGTTCTTGAGGATTGTAGTTCCTGTTTTATTAATCAATTCATCTTTGATCGTTATGTCACTTTCGGCCTCAGCAACTGTCTTGCTGTCGGTCTTCATTTCGGCAACATTGTTAAATTCATGTACACCACCGCGTATCTTTTCAGGATCGGCTTTAGTTTTATATGAAATATACAACGATTGACCGCTTAATTTAACTTCATTAAAATCATATTCATTTTTCGGTTTATTCAGCTTCTCATTCGGCTTAAAGCTGAAAGTCAATACTCCGTTAGCATAATCATACCACTTTACCGACTCGTCTAATGGTATGTCCTGAGCGTCGTTCCAAAAACCATATTTTAATTTTACACTGCCGGGTACAAAAGTCATTCCGTCAGGGAGTTTATCCGTAATTGTCACTGTTTCAACACCGTCAAACTTATCCTTTTCCTCATTTACGGTAAGCTGCCATTCAACGGTATTGTCATTGTAATTGTATCCTGCATTGCCTTTTGAAAGAAGATTCTTCGTTTCTTCAGCAGGTACATTTACAGGATCGGATGTTTTTTCTGCCGTAAACGTGTTTTCATTATCCTTTATCTGATACTCAAGATCTGCTTTATTCTGGTAGCTGTGACTTTTTGTCCTGTCTACGCTTTCCTTTAACTTCGTTTTTATGGTCACTGTAGCTTTTACTTTTCCGAGACCGATCCATGTAACGTTCAGATGACCGGTCTCTTTGTTCAGTTCCACAGTCGGATCATGCGGTGCAGGAACGGAAGGATCATATTCTATGTCCAGAACATCTTTCCAATCATCGGAAACAAATTCCAGATCATCAGGAAGCGTATCAGTTAAAACGGTATTATTTGCAAATTCGACCATGTCCTCATCCAGATCTGCATTGACCGTGACCGTCCATGTCAGGATACCGTCAGCGGCAGAATAATTGCCCTTCTTGCCGACTAAGTCAGTGCCGTTGACGCCTGTAGAACGGTTCATTTTATAAACCTTGTCTTTGTAGCTGAACTCAACATCAACACTATTTGTTGCATATTTTATAGGTTCTCCGTTTTTAGATCTTGTCTTATAAGTAATGGTCACCTTATTTCCTGCTGTATAATTGCCGCCTTCAACAAGTATGATCTTGCCCTCTTTTGTCTTGTTTGTGCCGCCGCTCGGAACAGGTGTGCCATTAACCTTCAATGAACCGGGAACAAATTCCTGATCACTGCCTATCATATCCGTAATAGTTACATTATTCATATCAAGCAGCGGATCAATAGTAACTGTCCACTCTACCTCAGAACCGCTTGCCGAACCTGTTTTGTCAAGCCATGTGTGGTCTGCGCCGGCGTCCACTGCGGCATGACCAACGGATATTCTCTTGTCAAAATCATCAAAATCGTCTTTGCTCTCATACAATTCTGCCGTATTATCGACCTTTATTGCACTGTTGCCTATGCTGCAATCGCTTTTATCATCCCAAGTATGTTTTTTAAGAGCGCCTATAGTACAATCCGTCTGATATGTGATCGTAACAGTTTTACCGGCTGTACCGTCAAGTCCGGTAATAACCAGCTCACCTGTTTTTTCATTATATTCATAGGAGGTAATAGTTTTTCCGTCTACTGCCAACGTGCCCGGAACCAGTTTGTGCAGCTCAGGATCAATAATATCTCTTACCACCAGCTTGCCAAAATTTGTACCTGAAGCAATCGTATACTCATATGTCCAGTTAATCTTGAATGTACGATGACCATATTCCGCACCTTCGGCGCCATCATCGCCAATAACTGTAGCTGTTTTAGTGCTTTCAGCGCCTTTGCGCTCGTCATTATAAAGTTCCTCATAACCCCACTGAACTTTATCTCCGTCGGGGAGTTCCATCTCATATCTGTTATTATTCTCATCAATATGTCCCGGACCGGGCTTGCGCTGCCATTCAATATTAACTTCACCATTTACAAGGTCGTTTATTTGACCCGTTGGCTTATCACGTACAGCAGCTGCTATTGCATCCATATTAAATATTGCATATGCAACGATCTTTCCGTTTTCCCATGTAACATAAAGTGTTCCATATGTAAATGTAGAATTTTCCGGAGAAATGATCGGAAAATCCTTTTCTCCGCTGAACAAGTCTTCAAATCCCACAGGAAGATCAAGATAATAACGTACGCCTTCCTGTATTTTTGTTGCATCAGGAATATCAAAAGTATATTTCAGTTTAAGGTCTTCCCCGTTTTCTATCAATATACGTCCGTCAGCCGTTTTATCCTGTATATTATCTGACAGCTCATTATCTACATAAAAATCGGCGTTCTTATCAAAAGTCGCAACATCGTCAAAGCTTTCGTTTATCTCCGCGATAGTTGCAGTGCCGTAATCTTCCTCCGGCACTGAATTGCTGCCGCCCGGAGGCAAGACCTCTCCCTCGCCCTGTCCTTCACTTTCATCGGACAGAGTACCGCCGTTATTTTGTTCATCGCCGTCTGAGGCAGTATTGCCGAAAGAAGCTGTATCGCCGGAAATTTCGATCACATTTCCCGGTACTTCTTCGTCCGCAATAATGCTCTGAGGCATCATGCCGAGGACCATGAACAAAGACAGCATTAAGGATATTATCGGCTTGAAGCGTATCCTGTGTTTTTTTCTGTCCGCTTTCATATGCTGCGGAGCATTATTCCCCTTAATAGCTTTCATAAGATCTTACCAACCTTTCTGTATGTAAAATTTAAAAATGTGTAAAGCAAAGCTGTACAGAGACCCTTTTGATTTTTAAGATCCATGCACGATTATCGTTTAAATTTATTTAATAATAGCACATTTTTCATTAGTTGTCAATAATTTTTTTAGTTGAAATCGCTTTAAAAGCGCCAACAATGCTGCGGGATTTTTGTTTAAAAACTACAATTATTTATTTTGTCAGGCAGCTAAAAGACATATATTGTCAAACTGCCGCATATATAAGGCAAAATATTCCTTGACAGGATAAAACAAAGGAACGCCCTGTAAAAAGAGCGTTCCTATAAAATCGTCTGGATCTTCTAAATACCGCCTATATCAGACATCAGCTTTTGAAAGCGTCTGTATTTCCGGCAGCATATTTCTGTATAAGCTCCGCGTCCTTGCGGTCTACAGAACCGTCGCCGTTCACGTCGGCGTTCTTTTTGTTCATTGCAACGTCTGCGTTTCCTTCGGAATAAGCAAGCACCAGCGACGCATCATAGAAGTTTACCGTTCCGTCGCTGTTTACATCGCCGAGGGATACGGGAGCTTCTTCATTTTCGTCAAGCGTAAGGATATTTATGTAAACATTTTCCTTATTGCCCAGAGCATTTCCTGCCCAATAAATGGAACCGTTCGTATACACCGGCATTTCGCACGGATTAAGACGAGCCGTCTTTGAGAACAGAGTTTCTCTCTGGATAACGTTTCCGGAAGTGTCAAGCACCATATAGAAAAGTCCGTCATATCTCTTGTAGTGCCAGCCTACGGTCCACGGATACCTGTTTCCCTTTTCGTAGAGTATCACCAGCTTGCCGCTGTCGGTCATTACCACCTGAGGATTTTCTATCGTAGCGTCGTCCGCAACGTCCATGTAGCCGTCGAGCCATTTTACGCCCCTGTCGGTAACATACTGATCTCCGTTTCCTCCGCTGTAGCCGGAACGGGAGCCTTCCGTTACATAAGTTGTGCTGAGTTTCATGTCGTTGAAAGGATCGAATATCTGGATAAACAGCTTTTCCTTTTCGCTTGCAGCCTTTTCGCTGATAGAGGGTGCGGAAGTTCCCACCAAAGCTACTCTTGTCCTGCCCTCTTCGCTCTTGAGGTCAACTATGCCTGCAAGATGTGCATAGTTGTTGTTGAGAACGCCGTAAGCCTTGTCTTTAAGAGCGTTCTTTCTTACCCAGAAGTGGAAGGGATCGCCGTAATTATAGCTTTGCACGCTGTACGAGCCTGTTTTTATCGCATATATCGAAAATGCTCTTTCATAGCAGTCACCCTCGCTGACAAAAACAAATCCGCCGTCAACGGCTATAGCTCTGTGCGCAAAGGAGTGGGTGCTGATCCATTTAACGTCCCTGATATTGTTCATGGTATTTATGTTTATTGCCCATATGGAATTTGCCTGATGTCCGTTATACATAAAACGTCCGTAATTCACGGCGAGGATATTCCCGCTTATTGCCGCGGAAACGCCCGAATCAAAAGGCAGACGGGTATTATGTCCGTCATCGTGGTAATATTGCAGGCTTGAGCTTCCGTCGTCGCCGGCAGTTGCTATGAGCTGACCGTTCTTGTTATATTTTGAAATAAATATCGTATCCTGTTTTCTGCTGCCGTTTATATCGTTCGTCTTTCCGGTCACAGCATAGAAATTTCCCGAGCTGTCGCTTATGACCGTGCCGTATTCCGGAGCGGCTTTGGCAAGGCTGATAACGCCCGGCTGTATCTGTCCGTCGGGAGATATCTTCATTACGGTTATGCTGTTTTCGCCGTCCACGGCAAGACAGAACGTGCCGTCGTAATATCTGAACTGGGTAATGCTCGTTATGCCGTCCCAATGGGGGTACTGTCCTCTTATATCCGTGATATCCTGTTTTATAGAAGTAGTCACCTCTGCCGTTGTATCAGCGCTGACAGGCACGCTTGCAGCAAAAACCATGCCCACCGCAGAAGCTGTGCAGATGATCCGTTTTAATGCTTTTTTCAATATTATCCCTCCATGCTGTATGCCCGCGGATCTTGGGGAATGTACTCAAATACCGGTAAAAACCACCCTTTGAGGGATCTCCGCAGGATATACCTGATCACCGACTATTTTAACATATCTGCGCCTGATTGTCAAGTGCCGGACAGACCGATTTCCCGTTATGCACCAAAAACAATGCCTGTATTTAACATAAATGCCGATTTAAAAGCAAAATTATTGACAATCATTTTCCGTTCTGATATAATATGTAATGTATATTATACTGTTAAAAAGCGTCCTGTCTGCGCTGAATGAAGCATAAAGGCTTCATCATCACCGGGATAAAGGGGAATGTTCCCGGAAGATATGGGCTTTTAACGGTAATGGAGGGAGATCACATGAAAAAGAGAATAACAGCATTGGCTGTGACGGCTGCCGTGTTTATGTGTCAGCTGCCGCCCATTGATATAATACCGGATATAATAAACGCAGCAGGCGAAGGCACAGGCGCTTCCGCCGAGCTTCAGACCGAAAATGCCTTTTCGCTGAAACCGGGAGATAAGGTATATGCGGACATATCGGTAAGTCCTATGGTATGCAGTACGTTTTCACTCAATGCAGACTGGGACACGGATTGCCTTGAGCTTACCAACGCCGTTGTTAACAGCAAGTCGTTCGCAGGAACATCTACGGCGCTTACTTATGTTCCGTTTACAAAAAGCGGCGGAACAAATACCGCGCTTCCTGCGCTTGCGGCTTATCAGAACAAGGCTGCCGACGAAGTATGCGTATTTGCGTTTTCGTCGCCGATAAATGTTTCATGCAGCGGAACGGCGGCAACGCTTGAATTTACCGTAAAGGACAATGCCGAAAACGGCATTACCGACATAAACGTATATTTTGACAGCGATGATGTTCCGAAATATTTCGGAGCGGAGCATAAGGAAATTGCCGTTCCGATAAATCAGTCCACAGACGAGGAGCATGACGGTACAGCTGAAGCTGAGATAACCGGCGGAGTACACGTCGATACAGGTCTTGTGGGTCTGCGCTTCGGCATTTCAAGAGGAACCCTTGAACCGGAATTTTCACAGGACGTAAAGGAATATACCTTTACGCTTCCTGAAAATGAGACTTTGATCCCTGCTGTAACGGCAGCCATGGATCCCGGCGTTACAGCCGATATCACGCAAGCTTCTGACCTTGACAGCAACAGCACTGCTGTTGTAAGGGTACACGGCAAGAAAGACCATATCTACAAGGTAAAATTCATAAGGGATCAGTCAAACAGATCAGCAGCTCCGGTCATCTACGCCGAAAGCAGCCCCGTAATGAGAGATACGCCTATCTACATACTCGGCAGTGGTACAATATATTATACATTTGACGGTACAGAACCTACAATATATGATAACGTATACAGCACCGTATATGTTTCCGCGGATATACTTAACCTTCCCACGGACTACAGGACGCTTACCATAAAGGCTATGGCAGTAGAAGAAGGAAGAAATCCCAGTGATGTTGTCACAGCCGAATTTGTTCTTCCTGATCCTGCGCTGAAACTCAGCGGAATAACGGTCAGCGGCAATAATGTTCCGGGAGTCGGCGATAATAAGAACGGATATACATATCAGATAAGCTACAAGGACTGGAAAGCAGGAAACAACGTTTATACTGTCGGAGCAGTTCCTCTGGTATCGTCCTCGTCAGTGACCGCCGAGCCTGAGCAGATATCCTTTGACTGCACCGACGGCAAGGGCGGCGAAAAGACCTCTGTAATTACCGTAACATCTGCGGACGGAACTTCAAAGACTTACGATCTTACACTGAAAGTCCTTGACTGCGAACACAGCAGCGACGACTGGAAATACGAAGATACCGCCGGCTGCGATCATTCCGGACTGTTTATCACAAGCTGCTCCGTATGCGGAAAGGTGATCGGAGAGGATTTCTCAGAAGCCATAGGCGCACATCAGCCCGGCACTCCGGTGACTGTAGAAGCCACCTGCGGAGCTGACGGAAGCATCATCACGACCTGCCTTGTATGCGGAAAGGAGATCAGCCATGAGGTCATTCCGGCTACAGGATCTCACAGCTGGATCTGCACACAGAGCGGCAGCACAATGCACAGGGAATGTTCCGTATGCCATAAGACCGAGGATATCATGATAACTTCCGGCAATGCTGAACATGAACACGATTTCAGCGGAGAGGGAGTGACAATTGCAGAAGCCACCTGCTCCAAGGAAGGCTTGAAGAACATCTACTGCTCCGACGCAGACTGCGGCGCTTACATAGAAGAAACTATACCCCGCACGGCTCATACCGAAGCCGCTTCTCCGGAAGTAACAATGGCGACCTGCACCGAGGACGGCAGCTCCGTTATAAAATGCTCCGTCTGCGGCGAAACTCTCAGAACCGAAATCATTCCGGCTTATGGTCATTCTTTCACCTTTGAAAACAGAACTCCTACCTGCGCCAATGATATTGAACTTACGGCAGAATGTGAAAACGGCTGCGGCGCTGTACAGACATACATTATCCCACGTTCAAAGATACACAGGAACGTACTGATGAGCAATGAAACGGGGCACTGGTACGAATGTACCGCATGCGGAACAAAGACCGTTCCGGAAGATCACACTTTTGATGACCAGTACATTTATGACAGCAGCGGCGTTCCTCAGACGCTGGTACGCACCTGCACCGAATGTGAATATTATACAATGTCTGAAATAAAGACCTCCGCCGATCCTGATGCTTACGCACATCAGCACATTTTCGGCAGCAAATGGATCACCGACGGCTCCAAACACTGGAAAGAATGTACATCCTGCGGAGAAAAGACCGAAGTTGCCGTACACACCGAGGGCGAAGGAGTTCTCTCCGGAAACAATATAAACTATTTCTGTACAGTATGCGGTCAGCTCACAAGGACCGAAAAGCATACACATTCGCAGGCTTATTCTGCTCGGTATGAAATTGACGGAGCGGCTCACTGGCATGTATGCGACGACTGCGGCGAAATATTCGACCGGGCAGCTCATACCGAAAACGAGGGCACGATCACGATTGACGCTTCAATAGGTTCTGAGGGTGAAAAGACCTATTACTGCTCCGTCTGCGGACTGGAAATGAGAAAAGAGACAATACCTGCTCTTGTTCCTGCAAATGACAGGAATACGACCATCACGCCTGTTGAGGGCGAGGACAGTATCTCATTTACCGATGAGCAAGGAAACGATATCGTTATCTCTGCAGAAGACACAGGCGAGATCATAACAAGCGTTGAGCCTGCTGACATCGGCATGAAGACCGAATATGATTTCAGACAGCAGAATGATATCGACGACATTGCCGAAATATATGATATAACCCTTTATCATACCGACAGTCTCCACACTCATTTTGAAGAGATACAGCCTAAGAATACAGCAATAATGGTAACTATCCCCGTTCCCGCTCCAAAGGAGGCAGGAACTGAGCTTGACGGCAGCAAGCTGTGTGTTTATCATCAGGAAACTGACGGTGAAGGCAATGTACAGTTCGTTCCTAAAAAGACTGTGTATAATTCCGCCGACAACACGCTCACATTTGAAGCCGATCATTTCAGTATTTATGTAATAGCTATGGCGGAAGGCGCAATAATCGAGACTGAGGATCCCAATACCGGATCCGGCAGCACTGGAAGCAGCCCGAACCCCTCCGGAGGATCGCCGTCATACACTCCCGGAAGCAGTTCCGGAAACAGCAATGACGTAAACAGCGCAGCTGCTCCTGCCGGCAATAATAACGGCAAAGCAGAAGATGTAAGCTCGGCAGCGGGTCAGATGCACGCTGCGGAAAAAGCAGGAAGCGGTATATTCTACATATCCGTTCTTCTTGCAGGAACGGCTGCTGCAATGTTCATTTTCAAGCGCAGAAGCAAAAAACAGAAATAAAAAAACAGTATGACAGTTAAAAACCTCTTCCGTTAATTTCACGGAAGAGGTTTTTTTATGTTATGTCACAACAAGGAATTGATTTTAAGCAAATTTTAATCTGCCGATAAATGATAATTTGCGGGGAAGCCCCCGGGGGCTTCACCGCAAATTATCATATCATTTTTTTCCTAACGGAAATACCTTTTCCGGAGCAAGCTCTTCAATGCGCTTGGTCGCTTCTTCAATGTCAGCCCAGTTATCGGCGTGTTTTTCAACATTGTTGGAACACCACATCATAACGCCGTTCCAACCGTTGCTGTAACTTTTTTCGTATGCGCCTACAAGGGTCTCGCCGCCCTCTGCACTGGTCTCTCCCAGAAAAGCAGGCTTTGTTTCATCAAGCCCGAAATCAGCAGGCGACATATCATAAGGACAGCCCATATAACCTTTCATCCAGTTGTAATAATGTGTGGAATAAAAGTCCAGGCAAGCGTTTTCTCCGCCGTATTCTTTCATCTTTTCGTCGGAGACCATATTTCCCATATATTTTGGATTGTCGGAATTGTACTTTACCATACCAACGCCAACGGTAACAAGCGTCTCCGGGTTTGTTTCGTGAATTGCCGCCGTACATTCTGCAAAATACTTTGAAAGGCTTTCCACCGGCAGACGGCCGCACTCTTCATTTTCAATTACCCAGTCAGGCTCGTTCATAAGATCTATCCCAAGCATATACGGATTATCACCGTAACGCTCGGTAAAAGGCTTTACATAATTGTCTATATAGCTCTGCCTTGCAGTATCGTCGGTAACGGTAAGCCTCCAGCGCTTTGCATAGCTTTTATCCTTGAAATGGTCAAATGAAAGCAATGTCGGCATAAGATATATCTGGTGCTGTTCGGCTATCTCAAACAATTTATCTATGTCCTGCCAGTGTTTTTCGGTGACTTCGCGGACGGTGCCGTCCTCTTTCAGCTTTATGCCTACCATGGAATTACAGTTCACCCATACACGGACGGAATTTACCCCGATATCATGCAGATCGGCAAAATGCTGATCCCAGAAGGAAGAATCAAAGCTGCCGCCGAAATCATTCCAGTATTCCCATGGAGTATTTACCCCGTTTATTATAAGTTCCTTGCCGTCTACCATGAATTTTGTACCTTCAACGGTGACTTTTGCTGAATCCACAGGAGTTTCCTCCTCTACCTGGATTATTTCAGTAACACTTGTTTCCGCAGCGCCTCCGTCAGCTCCGCTGCCTCCGCAGGCGGTAAGAAGTCCGGAAGCCATTGCTGCCGAAATAAATATCCCGCAAATCTTCCTGAATTTTATCATACTAAAAACCTCCGAATTACTTATTGTCCCTCAGGTCGATTATTCTCTTTGCCTTGCCCTGAAAACGTTCCAGCGACTTATGCTCCACAAGGGAAACTTTCGTCTCTATGCCAAGAACGGTTTTAAGATCGTGATGTATACGGTCGCGGAGATTTTCAAGATCGGCAAAATTTTCAAGCAAGCCGTCGTCTGCAAGCTCCACCTTGACCTCAAGACGGTCGGAGAAATCCTTTCTCGTAATAACGAGCTGATAGTGAGGAGCTATCTCGTCAAATTTCATCAGAACGGACTCTATCTGCGACGGGAAAACATTTACGCCGCGTATCTTGAGCATATCGTCGCTTCTTCCCTTGACCTTGTCCATTCTTGCAAATGTTCTGCCGCATTTGCAGGGTTCATAATTGATCTTTGTGATATCCTTTGTCCTGTAGCGGAGCATAGGTATTCCCTCTTTGGTAAGAGTTGTAATAACAAGCTCTCCCGTTGAACCTTTCGGAAGGACTTCACCCGTATTCGGATCAATGATCTCCGCAAGGAAGTGATCCTCATTGATATGCAGACCCGCTCTTTCGCGGCATTCTCCCGAAACGCCCGGACCCATAAGCTCACTCATTCCGTAATTGTCCGTTGCAAAAAGTCCGAGAGTTTTTTCTATCTGACCGCGCATTTCTTCAGTGCAGCCCTCCGAGCCGAAAAGACCGAGTTTAAGATTGAGCTTGTCAATAACTCCCATATCCTTAGCCATTTCGCCTATATACTGGGCATAAGACGGCGTGGAAACAAGTCCTGTCGTCTGGAAATCCTGCATGAGCATTATCTGCTTTTCGGTATTTCCGCTTGAAGTGGGAACAACGGTCGCGCCTATCTTTTCAAGACCGTAATGCAGTCCCAGTGCGCCTGTGAAAAGTCCGTACCCGAATGCTATCTGTATTATATCTTCATCGGAAGCGCCTGCCGCCATTACTATACGCGCCATGCAGTCGGACCATATCTCAATATCATTCTTTGTATATCCAACGACTGTAGGCTTGCCGGTAGTTCCCGAAGAAGCGTGTATACGGACGATATCCTTTATAGGCTTGCCGAACAGTCCGAACGGATATGTATCCCTTATATCCGCTTTGGTAGTGTAAGGAATATACTGCACATCTTCCAGACACTTGATCTTATCAGCCGAAACTCCGGCTTCGGTGAGCCTTTTGTTGTAGAACGGGATATTGTCCATACAATACTGAACGATGTGTTTCAGTCTTTCAAGCTGTATCTCCTCGATCTTTGCCCTTGACATCGTTTCGATATCCTTCTGAAAAAACATTTTTATTTCCTCCCTGCGCAGTCCGCCGCCTCAGACCCGGCAGCATGAGCTGTCTGTTTTTCTGTATAAATTGCAGTTATTTTTTATTATTATAAATCCTTTTTATTAAAATTTCAATACCTTTTTAAATAAAAGCAATATTTTAACAAAAATAAAGGACAGGCATATGCCCGTCCGGTTCAAAGCATTTTTGTTTCTCTCATAGCAGCGCGGACTTCCATTATTCCGGTATCTCCGTGGAAGAACACTGTTCTTCCGAAATTAAGACCCGTTTCCTCCGCAGCTATTCTTATACCGTATCCGGCAAGGATCTCTTTTACCGATGCGATATTCCTTTCTCCTATATTGAATACCGAAGAGCCGGTGCTGAACATTTTTGCGCCGCCGGCTATCTTTGCGGTCATCGCCTGAACGGACGCTCCCATTGAAGTCATCAGCTTTATCAGTTCCGCAATGCCCGTATCGGCGTAGCGCCGTTTATTGTCTATATTCTGTATGGCTTCGCTGCTGTGCGGAAGCATTATATGCGCAAGCCCTGCTATCTTTTTCTCCCTGTCGTAAAGACACACCCCAACGCATGATCCGAGAGCGTAAGTTACCAGTGTATCGGGAGCCTTTACCGCGTTAAGGTCAGCAATACCCACCGTAACCGTATCCGCCATCACTCACCCACTCCCAACGCGCCGAAAAGAGTGTTCAATGATGTCATTTCCGGAATAAGTATCATATTGCTTTTTATTTCGCTGTCATCAATTATAAAGCTGTCGTCTATGAAAAGCACCTTGTTTCCGGTCCTTGCAAATTCAACGGCAGGAACGCTGAGTATAGCGCCTACCATATCTGCTGTAAGCATAGGAACGGAAACGTCTATCCTCATTCCGGCAAGAGAAGATATTGCATTTATATATGACGCGCACATGATATTGCCGACTTCGGAGATAAGCGATACCTCCATTTCGTTTAGGTCCATCATATTTTCTATCTTGCTGCCAAAAAGACAGCTTGTCATTTTGCTTGCAAACGCTTCCTGAAAAACATAGAGCATCATGCCCTTTATATCTCCGGACAAATTCACCAGTACGCCTATTGCGATCTTTTCCGGTCCGCCGAGATATGTTACCGCGTCGCCGAAATCAAGTATCCTGACTGCCGGAACGTTTATCTTAGTAGGACAATTGAGCAGCTCTGCCAAAGCGCTGGCTGCGTTGCCCGAACCGATATTTCCTATTTCTTTCAGCACGTCTATATGCATTTCATTAAGCTGTTCAACATTTTGAATAGACATTATTCAGCCCCCTTAAAGCAAAAAATACACCGACTATCAGCTTATCCCAGAACATTTTTGACAGTCTGTATTATTCTGTCAGCTTTAAAGGGCTTTACAATAAAATCAAGAGCGCCAAGTCTTATAGCTTCTGCCACCATAGCCTCCTGACCCATAGCGGAGCACATTACTATCTTTGCGTCGGGATCGGCAGCCTTTATGTCACGGGTAGCTTCGATGCCTGTTTTATTTGGCATGGTTATATCCATGATAACAAGATCGGGCTTTTCCTCGGAATATAATTTACAGGCGATCTCCCCGTCGGCAGCTTCAATAATATTGGTATAGCCGTTCTTTTTAAGGGTATCCCTTATCATCATTCTCATAAAAGCGGCATCGTCTACGAGCAATATTTTCTTATCCATAATAAACTCCGTTTCTCCGCCGTAATATCCTTGGCAGCAATGCGGTGCGGCGGTACCGCTGAGACCGGTTTACGATCATATATTTACGTTTCCGGCTTACCTGTCCGGCAGGAAATATACAGATATTGATATTCTTTAATAAATGATACACTATTTTTAATGTTTTGTCAACCCACCGCAGGGTTTTTAGGAGATGTATTTTAAATGCGGCGGCACAAAAAGTCCGCAGGGATATCCCTGCGGACACGATGATCTTTTCAGTTCTTTCGCAAGAAAGGATCAATATGCAACGCCCTGCCACTTCATAGCGTCTGCAACCTTCAGGAAACCTGCAATGTTAGCGCCCATTACAAGGTTGCCCTCATGACCGTATTCCTTGGAAGCATTGTATGCGTTGTGGAAGATGTTTACCATAATTGTTTTCAGCTTAGCGTCAACTTCCTCGAATGTCCAGCTCAGTCTCTCGCTGTTCTGGGACATTTCAAGACCGGAAGTTGCAACGCCGCCTGCGTTTGCAGCCTTAGCAGGTCCGAACATTACGCCTGCTGCCTGGAACTTCTCTATAGCTTCAGGTGTTGAAGGCATATTTGCGCCCTCTGCAACAGCCATTACGCCGTTCTTGATAAGAATGTCAGCGGAAGCGCCGTCGATCTCATTCTGTGTAGCGCAGGGAAGAGCAATATCACACTTGATAGTCCAGATACCGCTGCAGCCCTCTGTGTAGGTTGCGCCCTGAACTCTGTTGACATACTCTTTAATTCTGCCTCTTTCAACTTCCTTGATCTGCTTAACAACGTCAAGATTTACGCCGTTAGGATCATAGATATAACCGTTTGAATCGGAGAGAGCCACTACCTTAGCACCAAGCTGTGTAGCCTTCTGTGTTGCATATATAGCAACGTTTCCGGAACCGGAAATAACAACGGTCTTGCCCTTGAAGCTGTCGTTCTTCATGCAGTTGAGCATTTCTTCCGTGAAATAGCAAAGACCATAACCTGTAGCTTCAGTTCTTGCAAGAGAACCGCCGTAGGAAAGTCCCTTACCTGTGAGAACGCCTGTGAACTCGTTGCGAAGTCTCTTGTACTGACCGAACATATAACCGATCTCTCTTGCGCCTGTTCCGATATCGCCTGCAGGAACGTCGGTATCAGCGCCGATGTGCTTGGAAAGCTCTGTCATAAAGCTCTGGCAGAAAGCCATAACTTCTCTGTCTGACTTACCCTTGGGGTCAAAGTCGGAGCCACCCTTACCGCCGCCCATAGGCAGACCTGTAAGGCTGTTCTTGAATATCTGCTCAAAACCGAGGAACTTGATAACGGAAGCACATACTGAGGGGTGAAGTCTCAGACCGCCCTTGTAAGGACCGATAGCGGAATTGAACTGGCAGCGGTAACCACGGTTTACCTGAACATTGCCGTTGTCGTCGATCCATGAAACTCTGAACTGGATAAATCTTTCAGGCTCAACGATCCTGTCGATTATACCGTTAGTCTCATAGGACTTATCCTTTTCAACTACGGGTTCAAAGGATTCCAGAACTTCTCTTACAGCCTGAAGGAACTCTTTTTCGCCGGGATTTCTCTTCTCGACCTTTTCATACACACCCTTGAGGTATTCGTTTTTAAACGCCATTGTTTAAATCCTCCCTGTTAAATTTGAATTTTGCGGTATTCGTGACCGCGTACAATACTATTATATACTATCACGCTAAAATTTGCAAGAGATTTTTGAAAAAAATCCAAAAATCTCAAAAATTTGCTGAAAATTCAATTTTTGCGAAAAAATTTGAAATATTTTTTGCGGTGAAGTTCAAATATCTGCGGTTATCCCCGTCTTTTTGTCTGTATGAACCGCGTTGCCCTTACAAGCAAAGGATCGGGAACAAATCTTGCCGCCGCAAGACCTGTTTTCATAAGCGCCGTGGGAACGATTATCATTTTCCTGTCCATCATTCCCTTAACGGCGTAAACTGCGGCGTAGCCGGCAGGGATACCTTTAACGGCAAACTTCACTCCGGCAGTCTTGTTGAAATTTGTATCCACCGGTCCGGGGCAGAACGCTCCGACATAAACGTGGCTTCCAACGCTCCTGAGCTCCTCATTTATGGCTTCCGTCAGACGGACAACATAATTTTTTGTGGCGTAATAAGTTGACATGAGCGGTCCGGGCAGAAATCCCGCAGAGGACGCAACGTTCAGGATATATCCCCTGTTCCGTTTTATCATATCTTTCAGGAACAGTTTTGTAAGGATATGCACCGCTTTTATATTTACATCTATCATTTCAAGTTCACGGTCAAGGTCGGCGTCGGAAAATTTTCCGAAAAGCCCGAACCCGGCATTGTTGATAAGAATGTCAATATTGTATTTCGACGCTTCCTTATAAAGACGGATACACTCGTCTTTAGACGCAATGTCTGCGGTGATGATCTTTACCTGTTTTTCCCCGATCTCCTGCCTGAGTTCTTCAAGACTTTCCCTGTTACGTCCCGAAATCACAAGACGTATCCCCAGACGTCCCAGACAGCGGGCAAATTCCCGTCCTATGCCCGAACTTGCACCCGTAATAAGCGCTGTCATATTCATCTATCCTTTCCTTTTTTTGTTTTGTGTGTCATTTCTTTATACTGAGCCTTGTAGCAATCATAGGCGGATCTCCGCTGTTCGCCTGTAACAGGCTTTCTTCCGTAGCAGACTTCCGTAAAGCTGTCCGCAAGAGGTTCAAGAGATATGCCGGTATTTTCCTCGGTAAGCACCGATATCTCATCAGCAGTCATAGCCCGGTAAGGCGCACCGTATTTTATTCCGGCTGTTTGTGCATGGCGCCGGTAAAGCAGCTTTACCGCAGTATCGTTCCGTTTGAACCGCACTGCTGCGCGGAAAGCAGTTTCTTCTATCTTAGGCTTTAATATTATCAGCAGAATGAATATGCCTATACATATAACTGCTATAACAGCCGTAAAAACGGCGGTAAGCATATCGGTGCCGATGTCAGCATTATCTCTTCCGCTGCCGCCGGAAAAATCAGCTATCGTAGGTTCATACCTTACCCAACCGGCGCCGGGTATGAACACTTCCGGATATGCATGGGCATTTTCGGAATATATATAGAACGTTCTGTCCCCGGGCTCATCTCCTGCCTGCGGAACAAAGCCTTCAACATATCTTACCGTCAGTCCTGCCGCTCTTGCAAGAAGCGTATATGCCGAAGCAAAATCCGAACAGGTGCCCGTCTTGCTTTCAAAGAGGAAATATTCCGCAGTATCGGAATTTTCCGGCGCTTCATACGCAAGACTGTAAAGAAATCCGTTATTGTAAAAATACTGCTCAATAGCCGACGCTTTCTGATAATCGTATTCAAGACCGCTCGTAAGTTCGTCGGAAAGAGCCTGTATGCTCTCCGGTATATCGGTGACCGTCCTTTCGCGGTATGCCTCTGCGGAAATACATTCATTCAGAAAAGTATGTACTACATTATATTCTTCACTAAGATCGTTTTCCGGATAGAGCAATTCTTCCGCTCTCCTGAGCATATTTTCATATTCCTCAGCGGAAATGTCGCAGTAACCGTTTGAGATAAGTTCGTGGTAAACTGTATCTTCACTGTAATATCTCACCGTATAGTCAGCCGTTCCGGGGAGCTGAACAAGATCCGTAAAAATTTCTCCTGATCCCGAACGTGCGCTGTAAGAAGCTCCCGTTGTTGAAAGATTTACTCCGAAAGTTCTTAAAGGAGCTATGACATATGCTGCCGGATACTGTCTTGAATAAATTATGCTGTATGTCTCAGGGTCGGAAATGCCGTTCAGCTTTTCCGCAAAAGGATATTGTTCATAGAAATCTTCATCAAGCTCCGCAGCTTTTTGCAGGGCATTATCCAGATATTCAAAATTCATCGACTGAGCTGTATCCTGCCAGTATCTGTTTCCGGAAAGTCCGCTGACATCGGCTTCCCAGCGATTGTTTGAAGCGTCATAGTTGTCAAAGACCTGCGTTTTCATATACGTCGGCTGAGGAGACGCTATAACATAAAGCAGCCGGCTTTCCTGCATCAGCAGATCGTCTGCATTGCCGGAATACCTGTTGTATTCACCGCTCATAACGGTCTCGCCGCTCCCGCCGAACTGGAAGAGATTCATAAAGCCTTCAAATTTATCGTAAAACGGTGTTTCCGACGGCTTTGGAACTATAAGAGCAAGTATTATCGCCGCAACGGCAAAATCGGTATAGACTATCAGAGACGACATACTGTTTCCGGAAAGGCTTTTTCCTACGATCTTCTTTCTGCTGTAAAAAATAAATATTATAAGATCCAGCGAAGCAAGTATTATAGGATAATACACCGGCATACTGACTACCGCCTTGACTGCCAGCGCCATAGGTATCATTGATATCAGCACGACTGCCGCCGAGCGGTAAACTATCTGTGTAAAATAGTATACTACCGAACAGAAGAAAAATCCGAAAACAAGAATAAATACCAGCGCAAAGCTGACCCTTGTATCTTCAGCTTTTGCGCCCGAAAAGAACCAGCGCACAAATCCGAATTTGCTTTCCCAGCCGGGCAGCATTATTCCGGGAATAAAAGAACCTGCAAAGATCAGACCGGTATATATAAGTCCTCCAAACTTTATTTTTCTGAGGCAGGAGCACAAGGCAAAAACGCCGGCGCAGACTGCCGCCGCAATAACGTTATAAATATCTATGACATTTTCGGTATAAATATACAGTCCTGCTGACATCATGGTCAGACAAAGCAAAAAGGGGAAAATAATTTCCCCGGTTTTTTTTATGAATTTTTCCGCTTTTCCGGAAAGAGCAAACCCGGACAGATGTCCGTAAATGCTTTTTATGATATCGTCCATAGTATCACCGTTTCAAAATGATATCACTGTTTGTTTTTCTTTGAGTTCATTACGAGTATCGTTGCAAGAACGGCAATTATCATAGCCATAATGACAATAACGATAACTATTCCCACACTTATGCCGCTGTTGCTTTCGCCGGCCTCTGCGCTTGCCGGAGCAGCTTCAGTGTCCTCGGTCTCAGCTTCTGTCTCTGCCGCTTCCGTTTCCGTGATCTCCGCTTCGGCGCTTTCATCGTCCGCTTCATCGGCTTCGGTATCGGATACCGTTTCCGCAGCGGCGGTCTCTTCGGCAGCTTCCTCCGGAGCTTCATATTCTCCGGTAAGATCGCCGGTAACGGTCATATTCTGTAATTTCCAGCTCTGATAGCTTTCTTCCGAATCGGGATAACAATGGATATCCGCGCTTACGTTGCGGAAAACGTCGCCGTCAAGAGCAGGTGCTTCCTCCGCATAGGAATATATTGTTTTGAGCGAATTGCAGTCCGCAAATACTCCTGCGCCTATTTTTTCAACGTTAGGACCGATAGAAATGCTCTCAAATCCGCACTTGCTGAACGTATCGGGATAAATTTCCGTTATGCCGTAAGGAATGACAAATTCGGTGATCGCCTTGCAGTCCTGAAAAGCTCCTGCGCCTATGTATTCCACCTTTTCGGAAATGGGGAAATTTTCAAGCGCTTCGCAGGAAGCAAAAGCATAATCGTCAATTTTTGTTACCGAATCGGGCATTGTGATCTTTACAAGCTTTCTGTTTGAAGAAAAAGCATTGCTGCCTATCTCAACGGTGTTTTTCGGCAGAGATACGAATGAAAGCTGATTTTTTGATGTAAGAGCGTTTTCGGGAATGATGCCGTCCTCGGTCTCAGTTCCGGCAAGCTCCAGTATCTCAAGATTGGGTATAGACGCAAATGCGGCAAAATCGTCCGCATTAAGCGTGCCGGAAAGCACTGCTACATTCTTGATGAAATTGTAGTCCGTTCCGTCTGCCGCTTCGCTGACCGCATCGGCAAGTTTTCCCGTTTCAAAGGACCGGACGGTAATGCTTTCACCGCTTTCTTCGGCGCTTGACCTTATATTGGAACGTATCGGGATAATAACTACGCCGAGAGCAAGAAGAGCTGCAACGACTACTATAAATATCCTAAGACCGAGCGTCTTTTTCCGTGAGGAACTTTTAGTTTTTTTATTGCTTTTTGCCATTTGAATTATCTCCTTTTGATTTGCTGTGACCTATCGAAAAATGTCCTGCCGTCTGAATGCCCTGCGGCGTAAAAAGCAGCACATCGGTGGTAAGCGGTGTTTTTGATTTCCGGTAATCGCTGAGGATCACCGTTCCAAGGCCTTCGATTATGCCGCGGGTTATGTTCTTCAGCACCAGCAGGCTTTCCCTTGACGGAGCAACGACAAAGAATTTTTCGCCGAATCTTTCGTTCACCACAGTACGGAAATCATTGCACAGTATCAGGGAACTGCAAAAGACCGGTGAACTTATCTTTATATCAAGAGCCCGGATATTTCCGCATATAGTCTCTTCATTTATCTCCGCTCTTGAAAGGATACGGCACATATTCCTGTCTGCGGCGGAAAACACTACTTCCGGCGGAACGTCCCAGCGTTTGAGGATATTGCCGTCAAGAAAATGTATGTTTTCCTCATCGGAAGTATACACTACGGCTTTTTTCAGTCCGTCCGCAAAATCAGCGATTATCATATCCGGAGCTGTATCGCTTTCCCGTATCAGCATGAGCCTTAAAAATTCCTGTCCGTTGGTGAAAGACACCATGCGTTCTTCTGCGCGCAGGTCGAGACCGGTGCGTCTGACAAGATCATCAAGCTCTTTTTCGGAGCCGTTCCTTTCATAGCAGCGCTTTGCTTTTCCCACGTCTATCCTTAACGAAGCAGTACCGTTCGAGACTGTATATATAACATCGCTTTCCTTAGCGGTGACTGTGATATCCTGCCGTTTAAGAGCATTTTTTAATACGGATTCAAACTTATCTTTTGTGATGAGCGCGCCGAATTTTTCATTGAGTCCCACATTGCCGCCTCCTTTCAACATTTCACACATACAATTATAACATATTAACTTGGATTTGTACACCATATTTCAACATATTTAATGCAGAATTTTTTCTCATATTTTTTTGCATTTTGACAGTGTTTACGGAATATTCCCAACAGACCGCAAATGTAAATAATTTGTTAATTCCCGAAATCGACACATTATGCACTTGCGGAATGTTATCATAATAACGGATGAAGATATTACTCTTCACTACCTCTTTACTTCTTTTTCAATACTTGTGTTCTGCAGCGGCGGCTCGTTCTTTTACGGACGAGCCGCTGTTGTTTTGCGGAAAAATCATCGCCGTTCTGAATAACTCTGCTTTTTTCAGGAACAATAACAGAAACGAATAAAAAAGGAGCCTTATTATGGCAAGAAAAATTTCACGCAATACATTCATCATGGATTCCCCGCCCACGATACGCAGCTTTTCTTCCACAGCCGGAAAAAAAGAGGGCGAAGGACCGCTTTCACAGTATTTTGACGAAATAGAGCAGGACGCCTATTTCGGTCAGAAAACATGGGAACAAGCCGAAAGCGAGCTGATGAGACGTACCGTTGTAAGAGCAGTTTCAAAGGCAGGTATCTCCAATGATGAAGTAGACTATATGTTTGCAGGCGATCTTCTTAATCAGTGCATAAGCTCTACTTACGGACTGCGGGATCTCAACATTCCGCTGCTGGGGCTTTACGGAGCCTGCTCCACAATGTCGGAGGGACTTGTGCTTGCTTCGCTCATGACGGACAGCGGCCTTGGAGAAAATATAGCGGCGGTGACGTCCTCACATTTCTGCACCGCAGAAAGGCAGTTCCGATTTCCGCTTTCATACGGTTCTGTCAGGACGCCTACCGCCCAATGGACCTGTACCGCTTCAGGAGCCGTGGTACTGTCCCCCAAGACTACCTCCCCTTTCATACGCGCTGCTACAATAGGAAAAATAGTTGATATGGGCGTTACAGACGCAAATAATATGGGCGCGGCAATGGCGCCTGCGGCTGCTTATGTGATAAAGACCTTCCTGCATGATACGTCCATGTCGCCTTCCGACTTTGACGCTATCGTTACCGGCGATCTTGGAAAGGTAGGAAGCGAGCTTCTTACAGAGCTTCTGCGGAGCGAAGGCATAGATATCTCATCTCAGCATAAGGACTGCGGAGTAATGATGTTCGACCTTGAAGCGCAGGACGTTCATGCGGGAGGTTCCGGCTGCGGCTGTTCGGCGTCGGTGCTGTGCGGATATTTTCTTCCGAAAATACGCACGGGAGAGATGAAAAACATACTCTTCTGCGCAACGGGAGCGCTGATGTCCCCGACAGCTTCACAGCAGGGAGAAAGCATACCTTCAATATCACACGCAGTATTCATTTCCGCCGAAAGCAGCACCGGCGGCGGTCAATAATTTTTATGGAGGAACGGATATGTTTATGAATTATTTATGGGCTTTTGTCATCGGAGGGATACTCTGCGCCATAGGACAGGCTCTTATAGACTACACCAAGCTGACGCCTGCAAGGATACTTGTATCATATGTAGTGGCAGGAGTTGTTCTCGGAGCATTCGGACTGTACAGACCTCTTGTGGACTTTGCCGGCGCCGGAGCAAGCGTGCCGCTGACAGGCTTCGGCAACATACTTGTTGAGGGCGTACAGCAGGCGGTCGATGAAAGAGGATTTATAGGCGTTCTCACAGGAGGACTTACCGGAGCGGCAGGAGGGATCACCGCCGCGATACTGTTCGGACTTGCGATCGCCCTGATATTCAGGTCAAAGGAAAAATAACAAAGCTATCAAAAATTGATAAAGCAGCGCCGCACAAAGATCAAAAACGGTCTTTGTGCGGCGTTTTATCAAACGCGGGGAAGCCCCCGCGGGCTTTGTCACCCCCAAATTAAGTTTAAATAGTAATCGTTTGAACGTGCAGCTCCCTCAAGGGGGCGGGTATGTTTGGCGTTAAGCCTTTAATATCTCAACTCTTAACTCTTAACACTAAATTATCATTTTATCGGTAAATATAAAAAATGTTAAAAATCAACTACTTGTTATGACATAGCCTTATATTTTTAATTTTGTATATAAATTTACTTGACAATGTATATAAAAGTGTGATATAATATTGCTTGAAAGGAAAGGAATGGTGCATATGACACAAATTAATTTGCGTGTTGACGATGATGTTAAACTTAATGCAGAAAAAGCATTAAAAAATATGGGACTTAATATGTCAACGGCTATCAATATGTTTCTTGTTAAAGTTGGCAGAGAGCAGCGCATACCGTTTGAAATTAATGCCGACCCGTTTTATGACCCGGAACATATTGCAGAGCTTGAAAGGAGATTAGCCGATATGAAAGCCGGAAGAAATGTACAAATACATGAACTTATAAAGGATGAGGACGAATGATAAAGCTCTGGCATGACAAAGCATGGGAAGATTATATCCGCTGGCAAACGCAGGATAAGAAAACCTCGAAAAAGATCAACAGACTTTTAACTGACATTGACCGGAATGGATATAATTGCACCGGAAAGCCGGAGCCTTTAAAAGGTGATCTGTCAGGAGCATGGAGCGTAAGGATAGATGAGAAAAATCGCATCGTATTCTATATTAACGGTGACAAACTTGAAATAGTTGAATGCGGTTCACATTACGGCGACAAATAAAAAATATCTGTTCCCGATACGGAAGAAACCATTGGTTTCGTAAAAATGCCAAAAAATTTTCTTCATTATAAACGGCAGCAAAACATAATACAGAATCTGCGGGCATATAATTGACTGATACTTCTCCGAAAGGTCGGTCTGTATGAATTTTGATAAATATTACCCGTTCAAAGCTGTTCCGCTGTCTTATGATATCAAAGCGCTGTGCCCCGACATAAGCGAATATACCTTGTATTTTCACCATGATAAGCATTACTGCGGATATGTTGATAAGCTGAACAGCCTGATAGAACATTCTCCGCTTATGCAGAATATCCCCCTTGAAGGTCTTGCCATGACCGAAGATAAGGATATCCGCACAAACGCCGGCGGAATTTACAACCATGAATTATATTTCGCTTCGCTTACGCCGCAGTACAGAGAACCCTCCGCGGCAATGCTCGGAAAAATGAACGCAAGTTTCGGTTCAGCCGAAGAAATGATGAAAAAGATCTCCGGCGCAGCTATGGGAATAACCGGCTCCGGCTGGGTCTGGCTCGCAGAGGACCGCAAGGGCAGACTGGATATACTCGTTACAAAGGATCAGGATACGATAGATCTTGACAAATATACTCCCCTGCTGAATATAGATGTATGGGAACACGCTTATTACCTCGACAGGCAGAATCGCCGCGCTGAATATATTAAGTCGGTAATGAACATTATCAACTGGGTCGGTGCGGAAAACCGTTCAAATTTTACATGATATAAAGCAATACCTGCGTAAGGACATCTTCCCGCGCAGGTATTCTGCTTTCTGATGAGCATATTTTCCCCTGCCGGAGCATGATCCTGCAAACCGGAGTTTACATTGCTGCAGACAAATATTACAAAACGGTTACTTTCAGACCGCCAAAAAGATAAAATAAACCAATTTTTTTGCTTCTTTTGTGCATATTGACGGAAAGATGTAAATAAATTCTCGAAAAAAATGTAATAAAAATCATTGCAAAAGGCTTTTATTTTTCTTGTGATTATGGTATAATATTAATGCTGTGTAAACAGCAATGTATTTTTGTGCCATTTTTTGGCTTATGCAATACAGAATAATACCGTTCATACCGAACGGCTATTGGGGAGAGAATCTTTTTTGGAAAAATTTATTATAAAAGGCGGACGCAAGCTCCACGGCGAAGTAGAGATAAGCGGCGCAAAAAACGCTGTTGTAGCGATAATACCTGCCGTCATACTTTCGGACGAACCGTGCGTGCTGGAAAACGTCCCTAACATAAGCGATGTGTCCATAAGTCTCAGGATACTTTACGAAATGGGCGCAAGCGTCATATTTACCGATAAACATACCGTCCGCATCGACGCCACGGGCATAACCGATCCTATCGTTCCTTACGAAATGGCAAAGCATATGAGGGCGTCTTACTACTTTCTCGGAACGCTTCTGGGAAAATTCGGCAGGGCAAGAGTATCAATGCCCGGAGGCTGCTACCTCGGAGACCGTCCGATAGATCAGCACCTTAAAGCATTCACCGCTCTCGGCGCTTCCTGCTCCATAGACCATGGAATGATAGATATCCAGTCTGAAGGACTTTACGGTACACAGATATATTTTGATATGGTAACGGTCGGCGGTACGATAAACGCAATGCTTGCCGCGGTAAAGGCGACCGGCATGACAGTCATTGAAAACGCCGCAAAAGAACCTCACATAGTTGACCTTGCAAACTTCCTGAACTCAATGGGCGCGGATATAATGGGCGCAGGAACGGACGTGATAAAAATCCGCGGCGTAAAACACCTCAAAGGCACGGATTATGCCGTTATACCGGATCAGATCGAAGCCGGCACATTTATGGTAGCCGCAGCGGCAACAGGCGGAAACGTCCTTGTAAAGAATGTTATCCCCAAGCACCTTGAAAGTATTACCGCAAAGCTGGAAAAAATAGGCGTAAACGTTGAGGAATTTGACGAAAGCGTAAGAATATCGGTAGACGGTCCGTTGGTCAAAACCAGCGTAAAGACCATGCCTCACCCCGGCTTCCCGACGGATATGCAGCCGCAGATATCTACTCTGCTCTGCCTTGCGGAAGGAACGAGCATAGTTACCGAGGGAATATTTGACAATCGTTTCCGGTATGTAGATGAACTCCGCAGAATGGGCGCGGATATTTCCGTTGACGGAAAGGTCGCTGTAATTGAAGGCGTAGGATATCTTATGGGCGCGCCGGTCACCGCTCCGGACCTGAGAGCAGGCGCAGCGCTGGTCATTGCCGGACTTGCAGCGAGAGGCGTCACCGAAGTTGAAGATATCTACCATATAGAACGCGGTTATGAGAATTTTGAGGAAAAGCTCCGCGATCTCGGCGCAGACATAATAAAGAAAAGCGTTCCGGGAGCGGCTGTAAGAAAGAACGCTATCTAACGGAATATCATTGTAATAAGGAAGGATCAATTATGAGATCAAAAAGATTTATCGCTTCTTTTTCGGCTTTATTGGCAGCGGCGGCAGTATTTACAGGCTGCAAGGGCGAATATGACGGCGAAGCAGTAACGCTCCCCGACGGAAGCGTTGACCAATCAAAGATAGAATGGCTGCCCGATGTGGAGATCCACAATTTCAATGCTCCGCAGCCGGGTGAAAAGATCGCTGTTATCACGGTAAAGGACTACGGCGAGATCAAGATAAAACTCTTCCCGGAGGACGCAGACAAGGGCGTTGAGAATTTTACCGGTCTTGCGGATATGGGTTACTATGACGAACTTATCTTCCACAGAGTTATACCGAACTTTATGATACAGGGCGGCGATCCCCATGCCGACGGAAGCGGCGGAAAGTCTATCTGGGGCGGCAGCTTTGAAGGCGGAACTTCCGAACATCTTTATCACTTCACCGGAGCTGTTGCTTATGCAAACAGTCAGGGTACTTCCACAAACGGAAGTCAGTTCTATATCGTAAACACTCCGGACGGATACATGGAAAACAGCTGCGCCGATCTTTACGCTTACGATCCCGATAAGTACAACTGGCCTGCAAATGTTGTTGAGAAGTATAACGAAGTAGGCGGCGTGCCGTTCCTTGACGGCGGTTACACCGTTTTCGGACAGGTATTCGAGGGCATGGACGTTGTAAGAGCGATCGCGGAAGTTGAGACGAACCCTGATAATGACAAGCCCCTTACCGCAGTTATAATGGAAAGCGTCCGCATTGAAGAATATCAGGGCTGATAAGATTTTTGCACATACCGCGCCGGAATAATGCTCCGGCGCGTTTTTTGTATCGTATTTACTATTTATCTCTTGAAAAGAAAATAAGAATGTGTTATAATATCAGGGATAAAATTTTTTCGGGGAGGAATTATTTATGTACCCTATGAAATTAGCTCCTGCATTCAAGGACTACCTCTGGGGCGGAACAAGGCTCAGAGACGACTTCGGCAAGAAATGCGATTATGATAAAGTCGCTGAGAGCTGGGAGCTTTCCTGCCACAAGGACGGTCTTTCCGTTATTGCAAACGGTGAATTTTCGGGAAAGACGCTGGCGGAGCTCGTAAATGAAAACAGATCTGTTCTGGGAACTAACTGCAAGAGATTTGAACAGTTCCCTATACTTATAAAGCTTATCGACGCAAAGGATAATCTTTCCGTGCAGGTTCACCCGGACAATGAGTATGCGCAGCGGGTCGAGGGTGAATACGGCAAAACGGAAATGTGGTACATAGTTGACTGCGATCCCGGCGCGGAGCTTCTCTATGGCTTTAAAAAGGAAGTTTCCAAAGAGGAATTTGCCGAAAGGATAAAGAATAACACTCTTCTGGAGATAACACAGTCCGTTCCCGTTAAAAAAGGCGATGTTTTCTTTATCAAAGCGGGAACTCTCCACGCTATCGGCAAAGGCATACTTATTGCCGAGATACAGCAGAACTCCAACACCACATACAGAATTTATGACTACGGCAGAGTAGGTGCAGACGGCAAGCCCAGACAGCTCCACATAGACAAGGCTGTAGAGGTCACAAATCTTTGCCCCGCGCAGCCTTATCCCGTTACAGAGCCGTTTACCGAAAACGGCGCGGAAAAGCGGCTGCTTTCAAAATGCGAATACTTTACCGTTTATTCGGTGGAAACGGATAATGAAGCCTCTTTCGATGCGGACGGCACTTCGTTCCACCATATACTTGTTCTTGAGGGAAATACCGTTCTGAAATGCGGAGACACTTCCCTTGAGTTAAAGAAAGGAGACAGCGTTTTTGTTCCCGCAGGCTGCGGAAAATATTCCCTCTCGGGAGCTTTTAAAGGAGTTTTTACAAGAATAGATCAATAATTCCTTTTCAGCGGATACTATGAGCTTAAACAATAAATTTGACAAAAATTTCTACAAAACTATTTTTGCCGTTGCTCTGCCGATAATGATACAGAACGGCATTACAAACTTTGTTTCGCTGCTTGACAACATTATGGTAGGACGTCTGGGAACGGAGTTTATGTCGGGAACTTCCGTTGTGAACCAGTTGATTTTCGTTTTCAATCTTTGTATTTTCGGAGTGCTTTCCGGTCCGGGGATATTTGGAGCGCAGTTTTTCGGCAGCGGCAGCAGCGAGGGCGTAAGGAACGTTTTCCGCTTCAAGATAGTTATAACTACAGTTATACTTGCGGCAGGAATGATCGTTCTTTCGCTTTTCGGCGATACGCTTATTTCGCTGTATCTCACCGGAAACGGCGCAGAGGGCAACAGAGAGCTTATACTTGCTTCGGGACACGATTATCTGCGGATAATGCTATTCGGACTTATCCCTTTTACGATAACTCAGGCTTATGCCTCAACGCTCCGCGAGACAAACTGCACGGTACTGCCCATGACGGCAGGGATAATTTCCGTACTGATAAATCTTGTGCTTGACTGGCTGCTTATTTTCGGTAATTTCGGTTTCCCTCAAATGGGTGTAAAGGGCGCGGCTCTTGCAACGGTCACCGCAAGACTGGCGGAATGTGCGATAGTTATAATTTATACGCACATCAGCAGCAATAAGCACGAGTTTATAAAGGGCGCGTTCCGCAGCATGAAAATTCCCGCAGAGCTGGCAAAGAAAATTTTCATAGGCGGGCTTCCCCTTGCTTTCAACGAATCCCTCTGGGCGGCAGGAATGGCATTCCTTACCCAGTGTTATTCACGGCGTGGACTGGACGTTGTGGCGGCAAAAAATATCGAATCGACACTATTCAACCTGTTCTCGGTAGTGTTTATCGCTCTGGGAAACGCAGTAGGCATAATCGTTGGACAGACCCTCGGTTCGGGAGATATGAAAAAGGCAAAGAGCACCGCTTCAAGGCTGATAATTTTCAGCGCGTTCACGGGAGTTCTGACAGGCGGCATAATGGTCTCCCTTTCGGGAGCTTTTCCGGAGCTGTATGTTACGGCGCCGGAAGTAAAACATCTTGCAGCAAGCCTGATAATTATTTCCGGCTCGTTCATTCCGGTACAGTCGGTGCTGAACGCGGTGTATTTTACCATACGTTCCGGCGGAAGAACATTCATTACATTCTTATTTGACAGCGTTTATACATGGGCGGTAACGGTGCCGCTTGCACTGGCACTTGTGAAATTCACTTCACTTGATATACTTATGATATTCTTTATATGTCAGGCTATCGACATAATAAAAATCACCGTTGGCATAATACTTGTAAAAAAAGGCGTTTGGCTGCGGAACATCGTTTCAGCAGAAAGCGCGCAAGCATAAATCAAATGAAAGGCTGGTAGAAAAATGAAATACTACATCGGTATCGACCTCGGCGGAACTAACATCAAAGCAGGCGTTGTAAACGAAAATTTCGAGATAATCGGAAAGGCTAAGACAAAGACACTTTGTCCCCGTCCCGCAAAGGAAATTGCGGACGACATGGCTAAAGTAGGCATCGAAGCCTGCAAGGACGCAGGTATCTCCGTTGACGATGTTGAATGGATAGGCATAGGCACTCCCGGAATTGCCGACAACATCAACGGAACTATCCCCTATTCAAACAACCTTGGCTTCAAGGACGTTCCCATAAGGCAGTACATTCAGGAGCACATAAACAAGCCCGTTTACGTTGCCAATGACGCAAACGCTGCCGCTTACGGTGAATTTGTAGCCGGCGCTGCAAGAGGCGCGACTGACGCGGTATGCATTACCCTTGGAACAGGCGTTGGCGCAGGCGTTATCATTGACGGAAAGATCATCACAGGCCGCAACCTTGCGGGAACGGAGATTGGTCACATGGTAATTGAAGTTGACGGTCCTCAGTGTACCTGCGGAAGAAAAGGCTGCTTTGAAGTTTTCTCCTCTGCGACCGGTCTTATCAACATGACCAAGGAAGCGATTGCCGCTAACCCGGGCAGTATCCTTAAAGAATATGCCGAAAAGGACGGTCACACTTCCGCCCGTCACGCTTTTGACGCTATGCGCGCAGGCGACAAGGCAGGCAAGGAGGTTGTGGATAAGTACATCAAATACCTTGCGGCAGGAATTACAAACGTTATCAATATTTTCCAGCCCGATATTCTCTGCATAGGCGGCGGCGTATGCAACGAAGGCGACCCGCTCCTTGTTCCAATGAAGGAGCTTGTGGCTAAGGAAATTTACACTAAAATGCTTACCAAGAATACAAAAATTACCGTTGCGGAGCTTGGCAACGACGCAGGTATAATCGGCGCGGCGTTCCTTGGAAATGCACAGTAAGGGGAAACCTTATGAGCAAATTTGATTATCTGAATTTTTCGGAACAGCAGGACGCAGAGGCTTTCATGCAAAAGCAGAAAGAGCACGCTTCCCTTAAAAGAGAAAGCCTTGACGATATCCCGGGAAAAGAGATAGTTCATGCGGTAACTTCATGGATAGAGGGAAAATTCGACGAGGACTGGAAAAATATGTGCGAGGTGATAAACTCGCTTCCCACGCCCTGTCTGAATATCTACTGCGCGGATTATGTCACAAAGGAAGTGCTGAACGGCGGCTTTGCGCAGGCATTTTTCAATACCTCACGGGATTATATCGGCGCGGCCGCGGAAGGGTTCCGTGCGCTTGGCTATGCCGAGCCGGCGGATATTATCGAAAAGGCATTGAAGATACATTTTGACAGCAATAAAAAGGTTTCCGGACACGGTATCGAGGATTTCCTTGCAATGTCCGAAAACAGCGAATATTCCGGGCTTGACAAGGAATTTTCCGAAGTATTCGATAAAGACAAATTCGGCAAACTTGCAAAACGATATATTATAAAATATAAAAAATATTTCGGCGAAGAATAAATAATGAAAGGACAGATAAAAATGTTCAGTGATTCAATTAAAAAAGGCGCGAATAACGCGCCCCACCGTGCGCTTTATCACGCGCTGGGTCTTACAAATGAGGAGATAGACCGTCCTCTTGTGGGAATTGTAAGCTCCTACAATGAAATAGTTCCGGGACATATGAACATCGACAAGATCGTTGACGCGGTCAAGCTCGGCGTTGCTATGGCGGGCGGAACACCTATAGTTTTCCCTGCAATTGCAGTATGTGACGGCATTGCAATGGGACACAGAGGAATGAAGTATTCTCTCGTTACCCGCGATCTTATTGCAGATTCTACCGAAGCTATGGCGCTTGCTCACGGATTTGACGCCCTTGTTATGGTCCCCAACTGCGATAAGAACGTTCCCGGACTGCTCATGGCGGCGGCAAGGCTGAATATCCCCACAATATTCGTCAGCGGCGGTCCTATGCTCGCAGGACGTGTTGACGGCTGCAAAACGAGCTTTTCCAGCATTTCGGAAGCTGTGGGAAAATTTGCCGCCGGAACTATCGACGAGAAAAAACTTGAAGAATACGAGATAAAAGGCTGTCCCACCTGCGGCTCATGCTCCGGAATGTATACCGCAAATTCCATGAACTGCCTTACCGAAGTTCTGGGAATGGGTCTTAAAGGCAACGGAACTATCCCGGCAGTTTATTCCCAGAGGATCGAACTTGCAAAGCGCGCAGGCATGCAGATCATGAAGCTCATCGAAAAGGATATAAAGCCCCTTGACATCATGACCGAAAAGGCGTTTATGAACGCTCTTACCGTGGATATGGCTCTGGGCTGTTCCACAAACAGTATGCTTCATCTTCCTGCGATAGCGCACGAATGCGGCATTGACATCAACCTTGACGTTGCAAACGGTATCAGCGCGAAAACTCCTAACCTTTGTCACCTTGCTCCTGCCGGAAGCACATATATGGAAGATCTTAACGAAGCCGGCGGCGTTTACGCGGTAATGAACGAGCTTTCCAAGAAAGACCTGCTGAACCTTGACTGCATGACCGTTACCGGAAAGACCGTTGGCGAAAATATCGCAAATTGCGTAAACAAGAATCCCGAAGTTATCCGTCCTATTGATAATCCTTACAGCGCAACCGGCGGAATTGCCGTTCTCCGCGGAAACCTTGCTCCCGACAGCTGCGTTGTAAAGCGCAGCGCAGTATGTGAAGAAATGCTCGTTCACAGCGGTCCGGCAAGAGTTTTCGACTGTGAAGAGGACGCTATGGCTGCCATTACCGGCGGAAAGATCAACGAGGGCGACGTTGTTGTTATCCGTTACGAAGGACCTAAGGGCGGTCCGGGAATGAGAGAGATGCTTAACCCCACTTCCGCAATAATGGGAATGGGTCTTGGCAGCAAGGTCGCTCTTATCACCGACGGACGTTTCAGCGGCGCAACAAGAGGCGCAGCTATCGGACATATTTCTCCCGAAGCGGCAGTAGGCGGCGTTATCGGCGTTGTAAACGAGGGCGATATCATTTCAATAAATATCCCCGAAAATACCATTACCCTTGAAGTTCCGCAGGACGAAATCGACCGCCGTCTTGCAAATTTCACTCCCAAGACAAAGGAACTCCACGGCTATCTGAAACGTTATGCAAAGCTGGTTACCTCCGGCGCGCAGGGAGCGATCCTGAAAGACTAAAGGAGAATTTCCATGAACAAAAAAATGACGGCAGGCAAGCTGGCAGGAATTATTTTCTGTATTCTTGCAGCATTATGCGCGGTTTTCCTTATGCTTCTGAACAGCTATTTCGGCGGACAGATGAAAACCGTTGACAAGTATTATACTGCCGTGGAAAGAAATGACGCGGACTCGTTCAAGGCTTGTTTTCCGGAAGCAAAACGGGAAGTTCTGACCGACGCCGATATCGAAGCGGCACGCTCGGCTGTCTGCATACTTGAAGATACGGAAGAATTTCATACCGACGTTACATTCAGGGGACGTGAAAAGCTCGGCGAAGAAAAATATTCCGTGACATTTGATGTGGCAGTATACAATAATTCCGAAAAGGAACGCATTGAAGATGTTTCCCTTGTGCTTGTCCGTGAAAAAGGCAAATGGGTCATTGATGACGGCAGCTGAACACTATGCAATACGAAACTCCCGTACAGACGCAAAGTCTGTACGGGAGTTCTTTTATATATCCGCTTTCGTTCTACAGCAAAATTATTCCTTTACTTCAAACATGGCATATGTGCTGACGTGTTCAGCCTTGGGATCGCCGACTTTGACAGGCGTTCCGTCAAGGGAGAAAACGCCTATGGTATCCGCATTGTTGTTTATTGGTATCCTGTAAATGCCTTTTGTAAGTTTAAAATCGTGGAGATAAAGCGTAAGCTCTTCGGTATCGCCCTCTTTGGCAAGGGAATGAAGTTCCATTGTCACAGGGATCTCTCCAAGTCCAGACTCTGCCCACTTGCCGTTCTCCCAGCGTTCAAGCTGCGAAAGTGCGCCGAAAGATTCATGACCGTCAGAAAGCATGGTAAGTTTAACGGTGATATGATCGTCAGCCGTTGTGACCGTTCCGCAGTCGGCGGAAATTGTAAGTTTCTGCTGTCCTGAAAGGTATCCGTCATTATTAAAGATGTAATGCGTATCGCCTATCTGGATACTGTCGGTAACGAGCCAGCCGTCAAGGACATATCTTTTCTGACCGTCCTTGTTTTTCAGCCAGCCGGTGTACGGGGAATTATCCTTGTAGTATCTGTTCATGCCGTCCTCCTTGACCCAGCCGGACTTTGCGTCCTCGGCTCTGAATACTGCGTAATAAGGGTAACTGTTCTGACCCTCGGGACCTGCGTAAAGAGTAAGTCTGTAATAGCCCTCCGAAAGTCCGTCCTCAAGCATATCAAAGCCAAAATCAAAGCCAAGCTGTTCACATTGGGTGAAATAGAATAAATTATCTGCCACAGGGAATCCGTCCGGAGCGCAGTCCGCCCATTTGCCGTTCTCCCAGTGTTCTATCTTTGTAATGCCCTCACACAACATATATGTGTTATCATTGTTTGGGGAAACGTCAACGGTTATTTCTTTGGCATTGAGAGAAATAGTTTCGGGACATTTGAGGACTACGGGTGCTTCTGTTTTGCTTTCATAAATGCCGTTTTCGTTAAATTTGTAAATGTCATTTCCGATAGGAAATTCTCCGGTCATGAGCCAGCCGTCAAGAGCGTATTTTCTGCCTGCGCTGCTTTTCAGCCAGCCTGTGTAAGGCGTGCCATTCTTATAATATCTGCGGACGCCGTTCTTTTTCGTCCAGCCGGAATATTCGCCGGCACTGTTGCCGTCCTTATCGAATTTGTATGCTTTGCCGCCGATAATGTAAATTCCTCCGGCAGCATTTTCACCGTTTGAAAGAACGTATTTCGTTCCGCTGTCGGTATTTTCCCACCCCTGAGCGCACACTGCCGTTCCGAGGGAAGAAAAAGCCATTATCGCCGCAGCGGCAGCCGCAATTGTTCTTGTGTTCTTTTTCATAATAAAACTCTCCTTTTTATTTATTTGTTTTATTGAAAATTATTTGTTCGTGACCGCAGATCCCGCATATCCGAAACCATTTATACGGAACATGACATTCTGACCGTTCATAATGAATACAATCCGGAAAGGCATAATTTTTCATTATCAAAAAATATTTTTGTAAATTTTTTATGAACAAGCAAAAGCCGCCTGCGTACATATCCGGCAGACGGCTGAATTTTATCCGGCAAAAAATTTATGCTTCCTTGTAAGCGTATTCAGCATACGAAGCCTTGTTATATTCTGGTATTCCGGCTTTGCCATATAATAAATGTAATTTTCCAGCAGGTTCGTATCAGGGACCGTTCTGCCCTCTATCTTGAAATTAACAAATCCCATAGGAACATATTTCCCATAGATGTCGTCCGGGGAAACGTGAGTTTCAAAGCCTGTTATCTCGTAAAGATTAAGGCTCATTGCAGGACACTTGAACTCTGCTGATCTGTAAGGAACTCTGTTCAGCTTGTTTCTTTTATGTTCCCATTCGTTGATCTGTTCCTGTCCTATCTGGCGGTAATGCTCTCCGCGCCTCGGACAATGAGGCTGACAGCAGGCGTTTACAAGTATCTCGCATTTTCCCCTGTCCTCCTGCGGTATCTGTTCCAGCAGATCGAATTTATTGTTGAAATTATAGTCCAGAACAACATACTTGTAGTCCTTTTTGAGTTCTTCCTTAACGGCGTCAATGTCCTCTATCTGCTTGCAGGTGGAAGAAGTTATCTTGTAGCCGGGATAATTCTTGCGGATATATTCTTCCAGAATGGGAGACATTACGATAACTTCATTCATGCCGTTATCAGCCATTCTGAGCAGCGCGTTGCCGAAGCCGTCGCCGAGGTGCTCCTCTTTCAGCAGCGGATTTGTAAATGTGAACCGCAGAGGTATCCCCCTGTCGTTGAGAGTTTTTATTATCGCCGCCATAGCTCTCGGATCGGTATTTCCTCCGAGATATCTGCCGCCGTTCCATACGCTTCCGCAGAAATTTCCGAAAACGGAAGCTATTTTTATATCTTCGCGCCAACATTCAGGAAAAAGCTCCATATTCTTTATCAGCAGAAGATTAAGATACAGATGATTCATAAAATCCGGGATATGAAAATTTACACTCATAATAATGCCTTACCTTGAAAATATATTAAAATGTTTTACCTGACCCGTAAGATCATTGAGCATATCAAGTCTTTCTCTCCGTTCAAACTCCGGCTTGACCAGATAATGAACGTACATTTCAAGCATATTAATATCGCCTATCGTTCTTCCTTCCAGCTTGAAATGTTTAAAGCCCATAGGAACATATTTCGATTCAATATCGTCGGGAGAGATATATGTGGAGAATTTATTCAGCATATATATATCATAATCCATAAACTGACACAAAAACGGTTCCTGAACAATGTTATCCGAAGCTATACCAAGATTGCTCCGGGCTATCGTACATAATTCTATCTGATATTTTCCGATCTCGCTGTAATGATCTCCCCTGCGCTGACAATTGGGCTGACAGCAGGCATTTACAAGTATCTCACAGCGCTCCCTATCCTTTATCTTTTCCAGTTCTTCAAACTTATTGTTCCAGTTATAATCAAGCACAACAAGGCAGTAATCCTTTTCCAGTTCGGCATTTACTCCGTCCATATCCCGTATCTGCTTGCAGGTGGAAGAAGTTATTTTATATCCGGGATAATTTTCACGGATATATTCCTCCAGTACCGGAGACATGACTATGACCTGATTAAGCCCGTTGTCAGCCATTTTCAATATGTCATTGCTGGGCTTGTCCTCAAGATATTTCTCCGTAATATGAGGATTTGTCATAGTAAATCTTAACGGCACGCCTCTTTTGTTATATTCCTCCATTATCCTGCGTGACGCCTCCAATGAAGCCCTGCCTGCAACATTTCTTCCGCCGTTCCAGATAACGCCGCCGAAATTTCCGAAAACAGACGCTATCCTTACGCCGTCGCGGAAACGCTCCGGATATTTCTGCATATGATCCAGCAGCAGAAGATTAAGACTGTAATGCTCCGTAAAACTCGGGATATGGTAATTGATTTCCATATAAAATTATCCTTTCTATAATAATTCCGCCGAAAAATTATCTATTTTTTCTTCTTTTTGGAAATTATTCCGGCAATTACCGCTCCGACCGCAAGCACAGCCGCAGATATCACCACAATAAGATATACGTTTACCGAAACATTCCCCGTTGGCGGCAGGGCGGTAAGAGCAAAAAACATTCCGATACTTCCTTTCACAAAATATATCATACACATTATATCATATTTATATAAAAAAAGTCAATAGTGCTGCCGGACCGGCACAAATAAAAAAATCTCCCTGCTGACTGCCGCAAAGCGATCCGCAAAGAGAGCTTTTATTTACGAAATAATATCACGGCTGAAATAATCTTCCGTTGAAATAGACTCGGAATATCCCGACATTGAAGAAGTATCCGGAGCAAGCTCCGCATATTCGTCAAAAATGCTTACGTCTCCGGTCACCGACCTGCGAAAGACCGTAAGCTTTACCATTTCGCCCGGACGCTTTCCATCAAGTGCGGCAAATACATCGTCACTGTCCAATGTCCGTATATCGTCAATATAGGTTATTATGTCATAAGGTATTATATCAGTATATGCAATATCGCAATCCTGATCTATTTCCATAACGCAAAGACCGGACATTATGCCGTATTCCTTTGCCGCAGCATCTCCTATGGAAACAAAGCTTATGCCTACTCTTGCCCGCGACGAAACATAGCCGTTTGCAATAAGCTCCTCTGCAATTGGAACGGCGTCGTCTATAGCAATATTGAACCCGATGTTCTCATACGTCTGATGATTCATAAGAGCCACCGCAACGCCGACTACCTGACCGTACATATTTACCAGCGCTCCGCCTGAATTTCCGGGATTGAGAGCCGCATCGGTCTGTATACAATGGATAGATGAACTGCTTATATAATTTGTGTCTATCACCCTGTCAAGACCGGTAACATGACCGTATGTCACGGTATTTTCAAAGCCTCCGCCGGCTCCTGCTATAGCTACCTCCTCGCCTATTGCAAGATCCGAGGAGGTCCCGATCTCAGCGGCAGGAAGATCGTCCCTGTTTATCTTTATTACAGCCAGATCGCTTTTTCTGTCCATGCCTATAAAAACAGCTTTTTCACTTGTGCCGTCATAAAGTTTGGCCACAATGCTGACAGCTCCGTCAACAACATGAGCATTTGTAAGTATATAGCCGTCCGACGAGATTATTATTCCCGAACCGGAGGAAAGCGGAACATAAGGCATATCGCCGAATATCTCTATCTTTACCTGAGACGGAAGTATTCTTTCAGCCACGCCGACAGTAGTCAGCAGCCCTGTTTCCTTATCGGCGTAAAGCTCGTTTTCAAGCACAGGTCTTGGGGACGTGGGAAGAACTATTTCCGTATGCTCGGCAATGTCCGTAACAACGCCGCCTGTACCGAAAAATTCGCTGCTGATCTTATTTTCCTTATCCCGCACCGCAATAGCTGCCGCCAGTATCATTATTGCCGAAAAAAGGACTGCTACGGTTATCATCAGTACCCACATACTGGCTTCGGAGAGCCTTCTTTTTTTCGGTGCGCTGACAAAGGGCTGACCTCCGTTCGGTATATACTGACTGCCGGTGTACGGAGCGGCGTCCGGTCCGTAAAAAGGAACGCTGCGCGCGGAAACATTATTATCTGCATAGTTTTCCGGCTTTAAAGCATCGGCAGAGCCTTCCGCATTATCCGTTTCCTGCTTTCCGGCAGATATATTTTCCGCCGTATTGTCGGGAGCTTCGGCTTCCGGCTTGTTTTCATCAAAATTATCCATGTAAGACCTCCGTTTAAATGCTGCTGTCTGTACCTTTAAGAGATATCTCAAATTCGGTATATCTTCCCTTTTCGCTCCTTACGGTAACGGTACCGCCGTGAAGTTTTATAAGCGAGCTGACTATTGAAAGTCCCAGACCTACTCCGGTGGGATCCATTCCGCGGGATTCGTCAGTCTTGTAAAAACGTTCAAAGACCTTTGATATCTCATCCTTTGTAAGACCGTCGCCGCTGTTCCTTATCGTTATAAACGACATACCGTCCTTTTCGCTGAAGAAAAATTCTATATAACCGTTTTTATTTACGAATTTTACTGCGTTTTCTACAAGATTATATATTACCTGACCTATAAGATCCGGATCGGCGTTTATTATAAAGGATCTTCTTCCAAGACCACGCACATCTACGTTTTTTTCGTCTATTCTCTTTTCAAAATTTAACAGTGTGGAAAAGATCACCGGTACGATGTCAAAATCTTCTTTGTTAATGGAAAGCTCTCCAGCTTCATACTTGGATATATTCAGCATCGAACGCACAAGCCTTGCAAGGCGGTCCACTTCCGAAGAAACTATTTTAAGATAATGCTCATGCTTTTCCGGAGGGATAGTTCCGTCCAGTATGCCGTCAATAAATCCCCCTATGGTAGTCATAGGAGTTTTAAGCTCATGTGAAACATTTGAAACAAAGCTCTTTCTTGCTTCTTCGATATGTTCAAGAGAGCCTGCCATCTGGTTCAGGGAATTTGCAAGAAAACCAAACTCGTTGTCCTCGGAAACATACAGCTTTTTGCTGAAATCTCCTTCTCCGAACCGTTTTGCCGCCATTGTCATCTCCCTTATGGGAGTAAGCATACGCTTGGTCGTCATATATAATATAACAAATATAAACGTCATTATTATGGCGGTAACGATAACCATTATAAGTACAAGTTTGAGTATGTAATCCGAAAGGCTGCTCATCGACATCCTGCCGAAAACATAGAATACCTCTCCGCCAAGCTCGATCTTACAAGCGGAGTTGAAGTAATCGCCGTTATAGTAATTGTTCAGGCTGCTCAGCTCGTGGTATCCCCCGTCAGGCATCTCTTCAAGCGTTGTCAGGCTGAAATTATTCTTCTTATGAGAACACGGCGGTGCTTCGGAGCATACCAAAGCAACGCCGTTTGCATCAACAAGTGTAAAATCAGCGCCCGACACTGCGGACAGATCAGAATATGTTTCATGGAGCTGTTCCTCGTCGATATATCCGGTCTCCTGAATAAGACCGGAAGTCTCGGAAACGGCTTTCTCCACAAACATATCCAATAATTTCAGCTTATCGGATTTGTAATATTCACCCGATACTACAAGAAGCACTGCTCCTATGCATACAACTGCCGCAGCAAGGAACACAGAGCTTAAATAAAAGAACTCGCCTGAAATGCTGCTTTTACGCATTAGCGTCCTCGTCAGCTTCAAATTTATATCCTACGCCCCACACGGTTTTAAGAGCCCACTTATCGGAAACTCCCTCGAGCTTTTCGCGGAGACGCTTGATATGAACGTCGATAGTTCTTGAATCGCCGTAATATTCAAATCCCCATACCTCATCAAGAAGCTGGTCACGGGTATAAACACGGTTAGGATTTGACGCAAGATAGAAGAGAAGCTCCAGCTCCTTAGGAGGAGTATCCATTACCTTTCCGTCTACACGAAGCTCATATCTCGTCATATTTACAACGAGCTTATCGTAACGGACTTCCTTTACTTCGGCTTCGCTGCCCGACTGGCTTATGCGGCGTGCAACAGCCTTTATTCTTGCAATTACTTCCTTGGTATCAAAAGGCTTTACGATGTAATCATCAGCGCCGAGCTCAAGACCGAGGACCTTGTCAAATGTCTCGCTCTTGGCGGTTATCATGATTATGGGAACGTTTGATTTTTTCCTTATTTCGCGGCATACCTGCCAACCGTCCAGTTCGGGGAGCATGATATCCAGAAGAACTATATCCGGCTTGAGGGCATTGAATTTTACGACAGCTTCTTCTCCGTCATGAGAAATAATGACCCCCCAGCCTTCCTTTTCAAGGTAGAGCTTCAAAAGCTCGCAGATGTTGTTGTCGTCGTCGACTACTAAAACTTTTCCGAGTGCCATAATTTGACCATCCTTTCAATAGTGCCGTCTTTGGAATGCGGTTGAAGTGTGGTTGAGCGGTCGCGCGCAATATCCGGGAAACGCATAGATAAACGGTTGCGCGGCAAAAAACAGCTTTATACTTTGTGCGCAGAAAAGAAAGCGAAAAGATTTATTACTAATACTATATACATTTTTAATTATATCAGATAAAATAACATTATAATTTGCTAAATTATTAACTAATAGTTTCACATTTGTAAATTTAACAAAATATCACTATTATTATTAAAAATTCAAAATAAAAAATTCATTTTTTAAGAAATCCCTCACTTATTTGTTATTATCTGTAAAAAGTGTGATTTCTTTATTTTTTAACGGTATATTTGCCGGACAAAAAATATCCCTGCGGAGAAATTTCCGCAGGAATATTATTATACATATCAGACCCTGAGCTCCGCGCCCAGTTCTTCAAGAGCTTTCAGAACGCGTTTTACGGCAGCGTCCGCCTGATCGTCGGTAAGAGTTCCCTCATGAGAACGCATAGAGATCGAATATGCAACGGATTTTTTGCCCTCGGCTATCTGCTTGCCCTTGTAAACGTCAAAAAGCGTTACCGATTCAAGGACCTTGCCGACGGCTTTTTTAATAGCTTTTTCAAGCTCCGCAACAGGAAGAGCTTCGTCGCAGACGATAGCAAGGTCTCTTGTGATCGCAGGGAATTTAGGCAGCGGCTTGAAAACTTTCACAGCCGTAGCTTCTTCCATAAGCTCGGTGAGGTTTATCTTTGCGGCGTAAGCCTTTGTGCCTATACCGTAATTTTCAAGAACTTCCGGGTGAAGCTCGCCGACTATGCCGAACACCTTTCCGCCCTTTGAAATTACCGCGCAGCGTCCCGGGTGGAAGCTGGCAGCTTCGGCAAATACGCTTGTATCGGTGCAGGCAGTATATTCAAAATCTTCAACGCCCACAAGGTCAAGCATGGAATCTATCATTCCCTTGATATCGTAGAAATCCTTCCTGCCGCCGTACATTCCTATTGAAAGACGGACAGGCTCGTCGGGAAGTTCTCCGCCGTTCGGGATATATTCGCTTCCTATCTCAAACAGGCATACTTCCGGATTTCTGCTGTTGTAATTCCTTGCAAGAACTTCGCACATTGACGGGAGCACCGATGTTCTCATAACGGAAGTATCCTCACCAAGAGGATTTGTGATAACAACGGTATTTCTTAACGGGCTGTCCGCAGGCAGACGGATCTTGTCAAAATATTTCGGGCTTATAAAAGAATATGTTGTTATTTCATATGCGCCCATAGATACCATAGCGTTTGAAACTTTCCTCTCGAACTTCTGCTTTTCTGAAAGCTGCGCTTCGGCAACTCCGCGGATAATTGTTTTGGGAATGTTGTTGTAGCCGTAAAGCCTTGCAACTTCCTCCGCAATATCGGCTTTGCACTCTATGTCTATCCTTACGGACGGCGCATAAGCCTTGCCGTTCTCGACTTTGAAATCAAGTTTTTCAAGATACTTTATCATATCCGCTTCGGGGATATCCGTGCCGAGGAAATTATTTATCCATTCGGCGTTAAATTCCACACCCTTTGGCGTCTTGTCGGAATAGTCCGCGTCGATAATTGTTTTTACAACTTCGCCGCAGCCGAGCATTTCAACCAGTTCAAATGCTCTCATAAGCGCAGGATAAGCGTTCTGCGGGTCAAGACCCTTTTCAAAGCGGGCGGAGGCGTCAGTTCTCATGCCGAGAGCCTTTGCAGTTGTGCGGACGGAAGCTCCGTCAAAGCAGGCGGATTCAAAAACAACGTCCACCGTATCGTCCATGATGCCGCTGTATTCGCCGCCCATTACGCCTGCAACGGCAACGGGCTTTTCCGCATCGGCGATAACAAGCATATTCTCGTTCAGTTCTCTTTCAACTCCGTCAAGTGTGGTGATAGTTTCGCCGTTTTTTGCGTTGCGGATATTTATTTCAGAACCGCTTATATAGCGGATATCAAAAGCGTGCATGGGGTGACCGTATTCAAGCATTACATAGTTTGTGATATCAACAAAATTGTTTATGGGACGTACTCCGCTTGCACGGAGACGCTCTCTCAGCCATCTCGGAGACGGAGCGATCTTAACATTCTTTACAACGCCTGCAATATATCTGGGGCAGAGCTTTGTGTTGTGTATGGTGACTTTAAGCATGGAATTTATATCGCCGTCAACGCCCTTGAATGTGGGAGCTTTCACCGTATAGGGGCGGTCAAAGGTTGCGTGTGTTTCCCTTGCAAGACCGATAACGGACATACAGTCGGGACGGTTGGAGGTTATCTCAAATTCAACGGAAGTATCGTTCAAGCCGATAGCTTCGCGGATATCCTGACCAAGCTCAAAGGGAGCGCAGCCCTCTTCCTCCTGCATGATGAAAATTCCGTCCGCGATCGCATACGGGAAATCATGTGTTGTAAGACCAAGTTCGCCAAGGGAACAGAGCATACCGTTTGACTCAACGCCGCGGAGCTTGCCTTTCTTTATTTTAACGCCGTTCGGCAGCGTAGAACCGTCCATAGCAACAGGAACGATATCTCCTGCTTTTACGTTGGACGCGCCGGTAACTATCTGTATCGGCTCACCGTTTCCCGCTTTGCCAACGTCCACCTGACAAACAACAAGGTGATCGGAATTTTCGTGCGGGACTATCGAAAGAAGTTTTCCCACAACGACTTTGCTTATCTCCGAGCCTTCCGTTTCCCAGCGCTCGACTTTTGAGCCGGAAAGGGTCAGTCCCGAGCAAAATTCTTTTATAGGCATATCCGACACGTCAATGTAATCGTTCAGCCATCTCATTGAAAGATCCATTTAAATCTATCCTTTCGTTATTTTGTTTGATTTATACGGATCCGGAATAATAAAGTGTACAAAAGATCAAGCAAAAACTTGCATATATGTGTTTTTGCGCAGATCTTTTGTCTACACTTTAATGACGGATCTGTATTATTCTGTTTTCAAGTTCACTCTGAAAAAAACCGGGGTCAAATTTCTGATAGCCGCTTAAATTTATTTCACGCTTTTTTCCGCGTAATGAAATTATTACTCTGTAGCCGCTGTGAACACCGTTTGTTCTGATATCGCGTATTTTACAGTCGGTAATTTCATCATACGCCGCAACTATGGGCGACGAGGGCGCGAAAAAGAAACCGTCAAGAAAATATGCAGGCTCTGAAGAGGATTCGGTAAGATACATCTGCGAGCACAATTTTCCGTAATCCTCATCGGAAAGGCTTTTCAGATAAGAAGCCGTTTCAGCCATTCCCCTCGACACATAGAATATCTGCCATGCAAAGCAGAAAATGCCCACCACGCCGAAAATTCCGCCTGCTATATTCCATAAAATGACAATGGAATTTTTCATAACGTAGAAGCCGCCTACCGCAAACAGCGCAAGAAGTATCATAGAAAAAATTTTCATCGGCGCGAAAGCCGCTTCCCTGCGGCATTTTTTAAGAACGGGACAATTTTTTCTGTCAAACTGCATTATAAATGTCTCCTCTCTTTAAGTTCGGAAACAAATCTGAGGAATTCATTCTCCTGCTTCAAGCTAAGTTTTATTATCCGGCTCGTACCGTAGGAATTTACTATAGCTTCATAGCCCACAGGCGTTCTTTTTTGGCATACTGTTCTGGTCTTAAAACTTGTTATGTCCGTATATTCCATAAGCATCGGCACTTTTGGAGAAAACAGCCATCGGCTGAAATAATATATAGACTTTGAATATGGCGCGGCTTTTTCAAACTCCGAAAGCAGCCCCTCATATTCCTCGTCCGTAAGATATCCGATCTCCTCCGCGACCTCTTTAAGCCCGCGTATTCTTGAATATATATCGCCGACAAATTTATAAGCCAGAAATGCTATCAGGAGCAGACCGAACACTAACGACACGATCCCTCTGAATTTCTCGCGCAATTCAATAATAAAGCCGACCACGCAGACAAACAATATACTTGCATAGAATAATGACGAAAATATCGCTTCCACATTAAAGAGCGCCTTTTTGCGGCATAATTTCAGTATCGGGCAAGACCTTGTCCTTTTGTCAAATTTCATATCCCACTCCTCAGAACTGCCCGAGGAACCTCATATCGTTCTCGTAAAGCAGACGGAGATCGTTTATCTCGTAACGTCCCATAGTGATACGCTCAAGACCGATACCGAATGCAAATCCGCTGTAGACCTCCGGGTCAATGCCGCAGCCCTCAAGGACCTTCGGGTGTACCATACCTGCTCCGAGAACTTCTATATATCCCTCGTTCTTGCACATGGGGCAGCCCTCTCCGTGACAGTTGAAGCACATTATATCAACTTCCGCGGAGGGTTCGGTATATGGGAAGTGGTGCGGACGGAGACGTATCTTGCAGTCCTCGCCGTAAAGGCGTTTCATAAGCAGCTCCAGCGTTCCGTTAAGGTCAGCCATTGTAATGCCCTTGTCGATAACAAGTCCCTCTATCTGGTGGAATATGGGGGAATGTGTAGCGTCCACCGCGTCAGAACGGTAAACCCGTCCCGGAGAGATTATCCTGATAGGCGGCTTTTTCTTTTCCATAGTCCTTATCTGAACGGAAGAGGTCTGCGTTCTGAGAACTACATTATCGTTGATGTAGAATGTATCCTGTGTATCCCTTGCAGGGTGATGCTTGGGCATATTGAGCGCCTCAAAGCAGTAGTGATCGGTCTCAACTTCCGGACCTTCCACGACTTCAAAGCCCATGCCGAGGAAAATTTCCTTTACGTCGTTCAGAGTTACCGTCAGCGGGTGGAGCTTTCCTACGTTCTGCTTCTTTCCGGGGAGCGTGACGTCTATAGTCTCCTCTTTGAGCTTTCTTGCCGCAAGCTCCGTCCTGAGCATCTCCGCTCTTTCGGTTATCTTATCCTCAATAGTCTTGCGGACGTCGTTTGCAAGCTGACCGATGACCGGTCTTTCCTCTGCGGAAAGCTGACCCATTTGTTTAAGAATTGCGGTCAGTTCTCCCTTTTTGCCAAGATACTTTACGCGGAGATTTTCAAGAACGTCAGCCGCGCCGCATTCCGTCAGCTCTTTTTCAGCAAGCTGTCTGATCTTTTCAAGCTGTTCCTTCATTGTGTACCTATCCTTTCAGAAAAAATTATCCCTGAACAAAAAAGTCTTATCCGACTGCGGGACAAGACTTGCCTTGCTTTTTACCACCCATAATCAAAGCCGGTGCGGTCAACTGCACCGAGTTATTTGCCTTAACGCGGCATACGTTTCCGCCTACTTGCCATATACAAGGTTTCAGCAGGACCATTCACGGGTGAAATTTCACCATGCCGGAGCGTGAAAAGCTTTCAGCAAATGCTTTTCTCTCTGGAAACGCCCATACCGTCACGGCTACTTTGCCCGGTCGCTATGTTTCGGGGACATTAACATAATTCTATTATAAACAATAACGTCACAAATTGCAAGCAATTTTTTATTGAAACACAAAAAATTTTATGGTATAATATAATTTATACAAATTTCGGACGTCAATAAGGCTTTGTTTTTAGGAGGAAATTTAAAATATGGATATTTTTGTTGAACAGATCGTCAAAAAAGAACCTACCGGCAAGGACATGGCTGTGAGGATAGCTGTTATCGCAGGAATGATCCTGCTCATCGCCGTATCGCTTTTTGTGTTCCTTTTTGTATTCCCGCTGCTCGGACTTGCCCTGCTGGCAGGAACAATATTCGGCGGCTGGTATCTTATCACCGGCACCGACTGCGAATATGAATACATCGTCACCAACGGAGAAATGGACATCGACAAGATAATAGCAAAAAGAAAGCGCGTGCGTCTTATGACCGCAAAAGCCTCGTCCTTTGAGGCTTTCGGGGAATATGAGAACGCTCCCGAAGCGGAAAGCGGGGTTACTACGGTCTACGCCGCCGGAAGAAGTGAAACGCCGGACGAAAACGGCAGTATTTCTCCGTTAAAGACTTATTATGCCGATCTTAAACACCCGTCCGCAGGAGCGGTAAGGCTTATATTTACTCCCGAACAAAAGGTTATCGACGCGCTGTCTCCGTTCTTCCCCCGTCAGCTGAAGATCGAGCTGTCAAAACGGGATTAAGGGAGGAAAATAATATGTTTTTCCCCACGCCCCGTCAGATGAGGACAATTGAAGAAAATTCCGACCGGAACGGCGTTTCTTACCGTGAGCTTATGGAAAACGCCGGCAGCAGGCTTGCTATCCTTACGGACAGTATCATCACCGAACGCGGACTGTCACCGGACGCCGTTTTCCTGTGCGGCAGCGGAAACAACGGCGGAGACGGCTTTGCCGCCGCAGGAGCGCTTGCGGAGAACGGTTTTTCCACAGCCGTCATACTTGCCTGCGGAAAGCCCTCAACACAGCTTGCCGCTCTGGAATTTAACAAAATGAACGACGCCGGCGGAGTTGAAGTAATTGATCTTAAAAGCAGCCGTGATGAGGCTTTCCGGCGCATTTCAAAAGCCTCCGTCATAGTTGACGCGGTTTTCGGCACAGGATTCCACGGATTTCTTCCTGCTGATATAAGGGAATGTTTCTCCCATGCAGAAAAATGTAACGGCATAAAGATCGCCGCCGATGTTCCCTCCGGCGGAGACTGTCTCAGGGGAACCGTTTCCGAGGGAACTATAAAATGTGACTATACTCTTACTTTCGGCTATAAAAAAATAGGAATGACCATGTATCCGCTTGCCGAACTATGCGGCAATATCATCACTGCCGATATCGGTTTTACGGACGATTGCACCGATGATACGGACTATCTCCCCGAACTTTTTGATGAAAATGATGCTTTCGGGGCAATACCTACAAGGCATAAAAATTCCCATAAAGGTGATTTCGGCAGGCTGCTGAATATTGCAGGCTGCTCCGGAATGAGCGGCGCGGCAATGCTTTCCTCAAAGGCGGCTCTTAAATGCGGAACAGGGCTTGTTACCCTTGCTTCCACAGAAAAGGTCATTGACCGCATTGCTCCCTCAATACCGGAAGCGACATATCTTCCTCTTGCGGAGGACAGCGGCGGCACTATCGCCGGTATTTCCGCAGACGCCATTATAAAAGGAGCGGCAAATACGACCGCAATTTCCATAGGCTGCGGACTTTCCGTCACCGACGGAACTAAAAACATCGTAAAAAATGTGATAAAAGAAGCGGCGCGTCCTATTATTCTGGACGCAGATGGCATAAACTGCATATCGGACAACATAGATATTATCAAGGACGCGAAAAACAAGCTCATTATCACGCCTCATGCCGGAGAACTTGCAAGGATAGCAGGTATATCTCCTGCCGAAGCCGCTGCTGACCGCCTTACTATCGCCGTGAACCTTGCCCGCGAATATGATATCATAGTCGTGGCTAAAGGCGTTCCCACATTTGTTGTTGGCGGCGGAAAGGTCTTTGTTGTTCCGGCAGGAAATCCCGGGCTCAGCAAGGGAGGCAGCGGAGATGTCCTAACGGGGATTATTGCCGGTCTGTGCGCTCAGGGAATAGATCCGCTAAAAGCTGCGGCAGCAGGAGTTTTTCTTCATGGCGCAGCGGCGGACGAAGCCGCGGCAAGGTATTCTATGGCTGCAATGCAGCCCTCCGATGTGATAGAATGTCTGTCTTTCGTGTTCAAAAAACAGAACAGATAGGACAATTTGCCGTATCCGCATAAAAATAAATGTCCTCTGTTCGGAAAACGGAGGACATTATTTATGCTTTCAAAAAAAATCATTCCGGCTGTCGTTCTGCTTTCGTCGATAATAATGTCGGGCTGCAATAACACAGGCGGAGGAATACTTGAAAAAGCGCCGGATATCAGCGTCCCGTTCCAGTCGTCGGTAAAAATGCAGGCAGGCAGCCTTGAATTTGAAGGTTCGGTAAAGCGCTACGCGGCGGGAATTTGGCAAATGGACATCACCGCTCCGGAAACCCTTTCGGGCTTGTGTATAACATATGACGACGGCAGCGGCGTATCGGCAAAGCTGGACGATCTGTCTCTTGATATCCCGTCCGAAAGCATAAGGGACGACGCTGTATTCTCGCTGATCTTCAAAGCAATAGACTGCGCCGCGGCGTCAGGAAGTCTGCCATGCACATCTACCGAGGACGGAAAAGTATATTCAGGAGAATTTTCCGGAGGATCGTACACTCTTACTTTTGATCCGCAGACGGCGGCACTGTCAAAAATAGAAATACCAAACGGAGAGATATGCGGAGAATTTTCTGACTTTGCCGTTATAAAAGATGAAGAACTGCCGCCGGAAACATCTTCCGCAGATACAGCTTCCGGATAAAAACAGACCCACCGTAAAAAGATGGAGCATATTCCACAAATAAATTTATGTACAGTGAGCAATGGCGGCTTTATAATTTATGATCTTAAAGCTGCTCTTTAAGCCATTCCGCATATTCGCTTTCGGAACGTTCTTTTGTAGCAACTGCGAACTGGAAATTATGCGCCTCGTCAATAAACGAATTAAAGGCATAAAGATCGCCGTCCAGCTTGTACTGTTCCTGCTTTTTACGATAAACTTCATCATACAATAAATTCATAAGACGATACTCCTTTTAGGTATTCGGCAGAATTGGATCGCCCGATCCATATCCGGCCGTAAAACAAAAATCTGTTAGTAATTATAGCACAAAACGCGGTATCATTCTATAGTATTATTGTACAAAAACAAATATTTTTACTGTTTATATTACCAAAATTAAAAAAATTGAAACAATATGCTTGAAAACACTGAACATATATGATATAATAGGTGTTACAGCACTTTTAAAACCAATTAATAGAAATTTTAACAAAAATATGTCATAACATAACGGTGCCGAAACTTTATAAAAAAACCGAACAGCGGAAAGCATAATATGCTTTCCGCTTTATCTATATAGCTATGTTATAACAAGAAATTGATTTTTAGCTTTTTATATTTAAATGATAATTTGCGGGGAAGCGCAAATTTATTTATCTGTGTTGCCAAACAGCTCACTGGGCTGTTTGGCAAGGC
>CANQXX010000009.1 GCA_947627905.1 uncultured Clostridia bacterium | reverse complement strand
AAACCGTGAAAATAAAAAAATAAATTCCCGCAAATCCAGTCTACAAAAGGATTTGCAGGAACAAAGCTTTGGTGGAGATAAGGGGATTCGAACCCCTGACCTGTTACATGCGAAGCAACCGCTCTCCCAACTGAGCTATACCCCCGTACTTGAATATTTTATCATATTTATATGTTATTGTCAAGATATTTTTACAACAAGATATTTACCGGACGGCAAAAGCCGCCCGGTAAAATTTTGTTTTACTTGGAGATAAGAGCCAGAGTATCTCTTGCTATGAGGAGCTCCTCATTTGTAGGGATTACCCATACTTCGGCTTTGGAATCGGGGGAGGATATCTTTTTCAGTTCTCCGTGAACTGAATTGTTGATGTCCTTGTCGATCTTTATGCCAAGGAAATCCATGTTTTCGCATACGCCCTCACGGACTTCGGGAGCGTTTTCACCGATTCCTCCGGTGAATATCACAGCGTCAAGACCGTTCATTACTGCGGCATAAGAACCGATGTACTTCTTGATATCATACTGGAGCATTTCGGAAGCAAGACGCGCTCTCTTGTCGCCCTTTGCAGCGGCTGCACCGATGTCTCTGTTATCGCTGGAAATTCCTGATACGCCGAGGAAGCCGGACTTCTTGTTCATGTAGTCGCTCATTTCGGAAGTCGTAAAGTGGTGCTTTGATGCAACGAATGTTACTGCGGAAGGATCGACAGCGCCTGTTCTTGTTCCCATAAGAACGCCGTCAAGGGGAGTAAATCCCATAGAAGTATCAACGGACTTTCCTCCGTCTACAGCCGTTATGGAAGAACCGTTTCCAAGGTGGCAGGAAACTATCTTCAGCTCCTTTATATCCTTGCCCATTGCTTTTGCAAGAGCGGCGGTAACAAATCTGTGGGAAGTTCCGTGAAATCCGTATTTTCTTACATGATATTTTTCATAATCTTCATAGGGAAGTCCGTACATATAAGCCTTTTCCGGCATTGTCTGGTGGAATGCGGTGTCGAATACAACTACCTGAGGCACATTTGCCGGCAGTACCTTTTTGCAGGCTCTGAGAGCAAGCGCGTGAGGGTGGTTATGTACCGGAGCAAGCTCGCTGAGACCGTCTATCTGGTCGATGACCTCATCGGTAACGAGTGTTGTTTTGTCAAAAATTTCCGCACCCTGGACTATGCGGTGTCCTACGGCGGAGATCTCGTCCATGGACTTTATAACTGCCGCATCGCCTGTGGTGAGAACTTCGACCAGCTTTTCAAAAGCCTCGGTGTGGGTAGGAAAATCGCAATCCTGATCGACGGTCCTGCCGTCAAATGTAGTGTGCTTGATATGTCCGCCTATGCCGATACGGTCACAGTTGCCCTTGGCAATTACCTTTTCGCCGTCCATATCGAGGAGTTGGTACTTGAGGGAAGAGCTTCCAGCGTTTACAACAAGAATAATCATAGTCAAAACGACCCTTTCAGAAAAATTTTAATTGAGCTGCAGGATATCCTCCTGTGCCGGGAACGCTTATGCGGTATGCGTTTGGCAATTCCGGACACAATACAGCAATTATATTTTCTATATTATTACTAATAACATCAAAAATCAATACTTTTTTTGTCAACATTTTATTGCTTTACAATATTTTCAGAAAATAGTAATAATAATTCCATATTTTATTGTGCAAAATCATATACTATAATAAGGTACAGGTTTTTAACAACTGCCGTGCCCGGGTCTGCCGGACGGAAAGCTCCGTGCAGCTTGCGCCTGTTGCCGGCATTTCCGCTGAAACATTAACAAAAGAAAGGATACATTATTAATGAAAGTTTACGGTATAATAGCTGAATACAATCCGTTCCATAACGGTCACGCCTATCAGATAGAGGAAACAAGGAAGAACGGCGCTACGCATATAGCTGCCATAATGAGCGGCAACTATGTCCAGCGCGGAGACGTTGCCATGATAGACAAATTCGCCAGAGCAAGAGCCGCAGTTGAGGGCGGCGTTGATCTGGTAGTGGAGATGCCTACGGTGTATTCCATTGCAAGCGCAGGACATTTTGCCCGTGCAGGAGTTATGATGCTGGGCGCTCTGGGCTGTGTGGACGGCATTTCTTTCGGCAGCGAATGCGGCGATTTAGAGCTGCTGAAAAACGCGGCAATGGCATCGCTGAATATGTCGTCAAAGGAAAATATGGAAGCCAAGGTAAAGCCTTTTATGGAAAAGGGAATGTCTTTCCCGGCGGCAATGCAGCAGGCGATAGCAATTGAGAACGGTCCTATGATAGCTTCTGTGTTCGATTCGCCGAATAATACCCTTGCGGTGGAATATCTGAAAGCAATGAAGCTGCTCAAACTGGATTTTGATATATTCACCGTTAAGCGCAAAGGCGCTTCGCATGACAGCATGGAAGCCTCCGACGGCATTGCGAGCGGAAGCCTTATCCGCGAAATGATCGAGGACGGCGAAGATATCAGCGAGTATGTTCCCAAGCACGTTGCCGAGCTTGTAAAGGAATATGAGGACAAGCAGCAGTTTGCTTATTTTGACAACCTTGAAAGGGAGCTGCTTTTTATCCTGCGTTCTACAATACCGCCCATGCTTGCAGAATGTCCCGATATGGACCCCGGACTTGTGAACCGTATGTTCCGCGCAGGCATAGACGCGTTATCTATCGACGATTTCCTTGAAAAGGTGGGAACAAAGAGCTACACCACTGCAAAGATAAGAAGAATACTTCTTAATATGTATACCGGCGTCAAGGCTGCCGACCTTATGATAATGCCGCCTTACGGACGCGTTCTTGCGCTGAACGAGCGCGGCGCAGAGATACTAAAGGCAGCAAAGGAAAAGGAAGAGGGCAACAGGTATGCAATACCTTTCGGCACGTCGCTGAAAGAATTTGTCGACCTTAACAGACCGCCTATAAGCAGATTTGCAGATATTTCCAACCGTGCTACCAATCTTTACGGTCTTGCGTCAAGGACGATACGCCCCAGCGCACAGGATTTTACCGAGAAGATAGAGATACAGTAATAAATTAATAATTCGGGAAATATATGGCAGAAATTCTGCAATTATTACAAAACGATATCAAAAGGTTACAAAAAATCACTGGTTTGTAACCTTTTAACAACGATTTCTCTCATTTCGTCATAAAATTGTAATGATTTTTAGCAAATTACCTATTGCAAAATTGAAAATAATGTAGTATACTGTAAGTAAGCAGATTTTTTAGTTCGCTTAAAATTTTCAGAAAGTCTATAAAAAATCGAAAAGGAGATATTAAAATGAAGAAAAGAACTTTTGGCAGAATTGCCGCAGTTGGTCTTGCCGGTCTTACGGCTATCCCTGCCGTTGCTATCGTTGCAAGCGCTGATGTTACTATTGACGCAAGTGCTAAGACTTTGTCGGGTACTGCATATCGTCTTTCATGGACGACCACACGTACAACAACTCAGACGCTGGCTACAGCTCTTCTGGGCACAGACGGAAAGTACAAGGTAACATTCCAGGACTATTCTCAGAGCGATTATCCTACAACAGGCAGCTTTAAAGATGTAGGCGTAGGAATAGCGCCTGACTATTCTGGCAGCAAATATATTGACAGCACAATGAATGTTAATTATATCAAGGCACAGATCTCAAATGCTGTTACTGTTGCAGAGAACAAAGCCGATAACGATATAGCTGTCTGGAAAAAGAAATGGAACGATGCTGTTGATGACTTTAATAAGTGGGTAGACGCTGCAAATTATGTTAATTCTGCAATTGCAACTGATCCTGCAGCTAAGTCACAGTTTACCGACTCTACAGGAGCTACCATTACTGTAACTGCAGCTACAGCGGGTACCAATCCATATGCGAATACGCTGAATACGCTTGAAACCTCGGAGAAAACAAAGTCAACAGTTAAGTATAAGTGCAATCCGGTAACCGAGACCAAAACCATGAAGCAGCTTTCTGATGAGTTTAGCGGTATATTGAAAGTTGATATAATTAACGGAGAAATAAAACCAGGAAATACATACACTCTCAGCCTCACCGGCGGAAGCACAACAGATCCGGGCAGCACCGGTTCTTACGGAACATATGATATCCCTGTAGGCTACAGATATGCAGACAGCAAGTCATATACCGTTGACTATGTTACATGGTATCCTAACCTTTCGGCTCTCCGTGCAGTATGGGGCAGCGCAACAGCAGTAAATACAAGGGTTCCTAGCCCTGCATATTCCGCTACATATTGCTGGTTTGATCCTACCGACGGTAACTATTACACAACCTCTCAGGCAAGCAACGGATATCATCCTTATGCTGTACTTGTATCATCCGGTACTTCTGCTTCCAACACCGAGTACGCTATATACCGCGTTGATAACGGATACTATTATTATTCATGGAGCAGCGCCTGCGCAGCAGCCGGAAATGATACCTCCAGAATTACTTTTATAAGAAATTATACAACTGCCGGCAATTACTTCTCACGCCTTACAGGTAACTTCTACAATTATTATGAAGACGCGCTCTACTCTTCAAATAATAATGCTTCTCTCGTTGTTACCTTAAGCGCTAACAGCGCATACGGATATTATGGATATGACGATCCTTATTACTATTACTTCCTGAACCGCGGCAATTCCGGCAGCAGCAGTAGCAGCAGCCTCGGCGGTTCTTCCGTAAAGATCGGCAATAAGTCCGGTTGGACGAACGTAAGAAGCTCTATCAGATCCGCTAAGAGCGGTGCTTCACTCAGCGTTACAATGAACGGTGAAACTTCTATCCCCGAAGAGATCCTCACAGCTCTCGACGGCAAGGACGTTGACGTTAACTTCAAGCTCAAGAACGGCGCAGTAGTTACTATCAACGGTCAGGACGTTTCAACTCCTAAGGACGTTAACGTTGCTGTTACATACAACACCAAGAACGTTCCTTCCGGACTTGTTAAGAAGGCTACAAACGTAAACAACTCCCTGAGCACATCTCAGATATCCGTAAGCAGCAATACTTTCGGCGGCAAGATCGGCGTTACAGTTAAGTACTCCGCTAACCGCGCAGGCTGCTCAGCTAAGATCTACCGTTACAATTCTTCCAGAAATTCTCTCCAGCTCGTTGACACATCTACAGTCAGCAGCAGCGGAAAGGTTACATTTGACGGTATGACACAGGGCGGCGATTTCGTAATAGTTCTTTTTGAGAAATAATCTGAAACCGCATAATTCATTAAAATGAAAATTCCCCACCTTTCACACAGGTGGGGAATTTTAGCCTGTGAAACTTTCCCGCTGCTTCTTGTTGTGACACGGCATAACAGATTTTCTCAAAAAAATATAAAAAAACTATTGACATTAACGGATAAGCGTGGTATAATAAAACGTAAGTGATTTATGTAGCACTACTGTCCGATAGCGTGTGATGGGCTGCTATGCGATCATATATTATCGGAGAAAGTGAGGTGCTCGTCAATGAAATCAGGTATTCATCCCGATTACAAGGAAACTACTATTACCTGCGCTTGCGGAAATGTTATTAAAACACGTTCCACTAAGGAGAACATCAGAGTTGAAATTTGCTCCAAGTGTCACCCCTTCTTTACGGGCAGGCAGAAGCTTGTTGATACAGGCGGACGTGTAGACAGATTCAAGAAGCGTTTCGGTTTGGATAAGTAATTCGGACACAGCCTGCGTATAGCTTACGCAGGCTTGCTTTTTTCAAGATAACTATTCTTTGCCGGAGTTTTTTATGAACAGTGATAACGGTTATTCTACTATCCGCGGACGCGCGGAAGCGTCCTTTACGGAAAAAAAGTCCGAATTTATCGGCTATATATCCCATGCTGAGACAAACGATGAAGCGGTGGACTTCATTAACGAGATCAGGGCAAAGCACAGAAAAGCTGCGCATAACGTCTATGCGTATATTCTCAGGGACGGCTCCGCTTCGCGGTATTCCGACGACGGCGAACCGCAGGGAACTGCCGGCGTGCCTGTTCTGGACGTTCTGCTGAAAGAGGGCGTTACCGACGTCTGCTGCGTGGTGACAAGATATTTCGGCGGTATACTTCTTGGCGGCGGAGGTCTTGTAAGGGCATATTCCCACAGCGCAAAAATTGCTCTTGACGCGGCTGAACGCCTGCTGATGCATAAATGTATCCCTATGAAAATAACCGTTGATTATAACCTTTACGGCAAAATAAATTATGTTTTTCCCGATTTTGAAGTGAGAGTCGGCGATACCGTTTTTGCGGAAAATGTTTCCGTGGAGCTTCTGGTAAAGTCGGAGCTTTCGGATAAATTTGCTGAAAAGCTCATTGATATTACAAACGGGAATATAAATATAGAAAGATCGGAAGAGTGCTTCGGCAATTTTGCGTGAGAAATATTCTGCCGGTAATTTATGGGAGGGACGCGCTGTGACTATTCGTGAACAGACCGAAATTATGGAGCTTGGTATGCTTTGTGAGGACGCTTGTACTTCAAAAAGTACCGGCAGGCGCAAACGCAGCGAGCCTAAGTGTCCTATAAGGACCGAATTTCAGCGCGACCGCGACAGGATACTTCACTGTAATTCTTTCAGGCGGCTGAAACAGAAAACACAGGTTTTCCTTTCCCCGGTGGGAGATCATTACAGAACAAGGCTTACACATACTCTTGAAGTATCGCAGATCGCAAGGACTATGGCAAGAGCTTTCCGGCTGAATGAGGATCTTACCGAAGCTATCGCTCTCGGACATGACCTTGGGCATACGCCTTTCGGACATTCCGGCGAGGATATCCTCGATGAGATATGCCCTTACGGATTCAAGCACTATCTCCAAAGCGTCCGCGTGGTGGATTATATCGAAAACGGCGGAAAGGGTCTTAACCTTACATATGAAGTCAAGAACGGTATTGCCTGCCATACAAATAAAGTTGCCGTCACCAAGGAGGGCTACCTTGTACGGCTCGCCGATAAGATAGCATATATAAACCACGATATAGACGACGCTATCCGCGCAGGTATGCTGAAAGAAGAGGATCTCCCAAAATCAGCGGTAAGCGTTCTGGGCAACAGCAAAAGCAAGCGGATAACTACGCTTATAACATCTATACTCGACAACGGCGTGCAGGATATCAGAATGAGCCCCGAAGTCCAGAAAGCTCACGATGAACTGAGAGCATTCATGTTTGCCAATGTGTATAAAAATTCTGCTGCCAAGGCTGAGGAAGCCAAGGCAAAGGCTCTGGTAGAAAAACTTTACTCCTATTTTCTCAGATATCCGGAAAAAATGCCGGAGGAATACAAGAAGATACTTATAAAATTCGACAAGCACAGAGCCGTTTGTGATTATATTGCCGGAATGACCGACGTTTATGCGGTCAATCTGTATAATGAATTGTTCATACCGAAAGGCTGGAAGTATTAATGGCTTTTTCAGATCAGTTCATTCAGGAACTTAAACTGAATAATCCGATAGACAGTGTGATGTCAGGCTATACAAATCTGATAAGACGAGGAAGAAACAGCGTTTGCCTATGTCCGTTCCATTCGGAAAAAACGCCGTCCTGTACGGTCTACCATGAAAGCAACAGCTTCTATTGCTTCGGCTGCGGCGCCGGAGGAGACGTTATCACGTTCGTGATGAAGATAGAAAATCTGGATTACGTTGAAGCCATACGATTTCTTGCCGCCCGTGCAGGCATGACAATGCCTGATGACGATCCGGCAGACAGCCGGAATGCTCTTATAAAGTCAAAGATACTTGAAATAAACCGTACTGCGGCAAGATATTTCTATGATGTTCTTACCCGCGCTCCGGAGGGAGAAAAGGGAAGAAGATATTTTGCCGACAGGCAGCTTTCTGCTAAAACTATCACAAAATACGGTCTTGGCTATGCTCCCGGCGACTGGTACGGTCTTACAAATTTTATGCGTTCAAAAGGATACGGCGAGGAAGAGCTTATCGCTGCCGATCTTTGCAGCAGAGGAAGAAACGGAGGTCTGTATGACCGTTTCCGTGACAGGGTGATGTTCCCCATAATTGACCTCAGGGGAAACGTTATCGCTTTCGGAGGGCGCGTCATCGACGACGGGAAGCCAAAGTACCTGAACAGCTCCGATACTCCCGTATTCAAAAAAAGCATGAACCTGTTCTCGCTGAATTTTGCAAAGAAGTCCGAGGAAAAACGTCTTATTCTTGCGGAAGGCTACATGGATGTTATCTCGATAAATCAGGCAGGATTTGAAAATGTAGTCGCTACGCTCGGTACGGCTCTTACTCAGGAGCAGGCAAGGCTGATGTCGCGGTATGCCGAGGAAATAATCATTGCTTATGATTCGGACGGTGCAGGGCAAAAAGCCACCCATAAGGCGATAAATCTTCTTTCCGAAGCAGGATTGAAAACGCGCATAATCAAAATGGAGGGCGCTAAGGATCCTGATGAGTACATAAAAAAATTCGGCGCTATGCGATTTGGTCAGCTTCTCAATAAATCGGGAGGCGCTATCGAATTTGAACTTTCCAAATGCAGGAACGGTCTTGATATCAGCACAGACGAGGGAAGGGTCGAATACCTTAAACGATGTGTAAAGCTGTTTGCAGATATCTCCTCTCCTATTGAACGGGAAGTTTATATAGGACGTGTTTCCGATGAGACTAAGGTCAGCAAGGAAATGCTTTTCCAGCAGGTGAACGGGGCGATAAAAAAACGTATAGATCAGGACAAAAAACGTGAATGGACGGACATACGCACATTCCAGAACGAACTGCGCAAGGATCCGGATGCATACCGTCATTCCAAGGAATACAAAGCTGAAACAGGGATACTCTCTTTTCTTGCGGCGTATCCCGAAGAAACGGAATATGTGGCTTCAAAAATATCTCCGGACGATTTTGTGACGGATTTCAACAAAAAAGTCTATGCCGCTATCCTTAAAAAGTCAAAAATATCGGGGTTTTATGATATTCTTTCACTTCAAAGTGAATTTACTGCCGATGAAATGGGTAAAATAACCGAAATCGCAGTCAATAGTAAAGATGTAAATATTAATAAAACTGCCGTTAATGATTTTATTAAATTTCTTACAGACCGCGCCGACAATTCTCAGGACGTCAACGCCCTTTCGGACGATGATTTCCGCAGCTATTTCAGCGGTCTGAAAAAAAAGAAGTAGCGCCGGACAGGACGCAGAAACGGGATATCCGAGCCGATGTTCTGTATATTCCGCCAGAATACAAGATTTGCAAAAAAGAAAGGATCGAACTTATGTCAAATAATAAAAAGACCATAGAGAGCCTTATGGAACAGGGAAAAGCCAGCGGCAAGCTTTCCACAAAGGAGATAACCGATGTTCTTGAAGAGCTGGAGTACGATGTCGATCAGATGGAAGCGTTCTATGACAATTGCAGCAACCTTAATATTGAAATAATCGAGGATTTCAATATAGATACCGATCTGTCGCTTCCTCTTGACGCTGCGGACGACGATCTGGAGCTGTCCCTTTCTACCGAAGGACTTGCCATTGACGATCCGGTAAAGATATACCTCAAAGAGATAGGACGCGTTCCTTTGCTTACGGCAGAGGAGGAGATAGAGCTTGCTGAAAGAATGGCTCAGGGCGATCCTAAGGCAAAAAAACGTCTTGCAGAAGCAAACCTGCGTCTTGTCGTTTCGATCGCAAAAAGATATGTAGGACGGGGTATGCAGTTCCTTGACCTTATACAGGAGGGCAACCTCGGACTTATAAAGGCTGTGGAAAAATTCGACCATACAAAGGGATTTAAATTTTCCACATATGCAACATGGTGGATAAGACAAGCCATTACAAGAGCAATAGCCGATCAGGCAAGGACCATAAGAATACCCGTTCATATGGTAGAGACTATAACCAAGGTAAAGAAAGTTTCCAGTCAGCTGCTGCACCAGAACGGGCACGATCCCTCTCCGGAGGAGATTGCCGAAGCTCTGGAAATGCCGGTAGAAAAAGTACGGGAAATAATGCGCATAGCGCAGGATCCGGTTTCGCTGGAAACGCCTATCGGCGAGGAGGAGGACAGTCATCTCGGGGATTTTATCCCGGACGACGATGCGCCTGCGCCTGCTGAAGCGGCTTCTCTCATACTTCTTAAAGAACAGCTCGGAGAGGTGCTTTCGACCCTTACCGAACGTGAGGAAAAGGTCCTCAGACTTCGTTTCGGACTGGAGGACGGCAGAAGCAGAACTCTTGAAGAAGTAGGCAAAGAATTTAACGTTACCCGTGAAAGAATAAGACAGATAGAAGCAAAAGCGCTGAGGAAGCTCAGACACCCCAGCAGAAGCAAAAAAGTCAAGGATTTTCTTGACTGACGGTCATAATACAGAAAGGATCAGATATGCACATTACTTTAGAAGCGGATTATGCAGTACGGATAGTCGGCTGTCTTGCGGCTTCGGAACGCCGCATAGACGCAAAGGCGATATCGGACGAAACGGCAGTTACCCTGCGGTTTGCGCTAAAGATCCTGCGAAAACTTGCGTCGAGCGGTATTGTCAGGTCATTCAAGGGCAAAAACGGCGGTTATGAGCTTGCCAAGCCGCCCTCCGGAATATCTCTTATGGACGTTATAGAAGCTGTTGAGGGAAAATACCGTCTCAGCAGGTGTCTTGATCCTGATTTTGAGTGCAGCAGGGGAATGTCGGGCAGATGCAGATATCAGAGAGTTTTTGATGAAATATCCGTTGAAGTTGAAAAGAAATTAGCAGCCTGCACTTTTGACACGCTTATATGAATTTACATAAAACGGGCGGAAACAATTCATGTTTCCGCCCGCTATTTTATTTATGCTTTGTACTCTCTCATAAGAAGATCGTTTTTCTTGTCCCACATCATCTGGGAAAGGTCTACATAATATTTGTGAGGATTTTCAAAACGCTTTACTTCGTCCCAGATAGTTTCCAGCTGTGCAGAACAGTATTCTCTTATATCGTCCGCCGACGGACGTTCATAAACGCATTTTCCGTCGTCGAATATCTGCTCCATAAGCCGCACGGCGCTGAAATGCTCCAGCGTTTTGCGCTTGTAAGTGTGATCCGGATCGAATATCTCATAAGGCTTTGTATCGTCGATTATTTCGCCCCGGCAGGTGATAACATCGGCAATAGCCTTGCCGGAATATATGTCGAACAGTCTCCATACTTCCTTGAAGTCGGGGTTGGTGATCTTCACGGTATTTTCCGAGAGCTTTATTTTCGGGATTATCTTTCCGTTCTTTTCAATGGCTGCAAGTTTGTAAACTCCGCCGAATACCGGCTCGGACTTTGAGGTTATCATTCTTTCGCCTACGCCGAAGCTGTCTATAGCCGCTCCCTGAACGAGTATATCCCTGATGATGTATTCATCGAGAGAATTTGAAGCTACTATTTTTACGTCCTTGAAGCCCTCGTCGTCAAGCATCTGCCTTGCTCTTTTTGAAAGATATGTGATATCGCCGCTGTCAATGCGTATACCGGCAGGCTTTTCGCCTCTGGCGCGCATTTCCTTGAAAACGGTTATCGCATTGGGAAGCCCCGATCTGAGCACATTATAGGTATCTACCAGAAGAGTAGTTCCATTAGGATAACATTTTGCATAAGCACGGAAAGCCTCAAGCTCGCTGTCAAACATCTGTACCCATGAATGAGCCATAGTTCCCAGCGCAGGGATACCGTCATCACGGTCGGACATTGTACATGCCGTTCCGCAGCAGCCGGCGATATAAGCCGCTCTTGCACCGTAGACAGCTCCGTCACAGCCCTGAGCGCGGCGCGAACCGAACTCCATAACGGGTCTGCCCTCTGCGGCGCGGACTATGCGGTTTGCTTTTGTTGCAATAAGGCTCTGATGATTTATGCAGATAAGCACCATAGTTTCAACGAACTGAGCCTGTATAGCCGGACCTCTTACGGTGACGATAGGTTCATTGGGGAAGATAGGAGTTCCCTCCGGAACAGCCCATACATCGCAGCAGAACCTGAAATTTTTAAGGTAATCAAGGAATTTTTCACTGAAAATGCCCTTGCTTCGCAGATAAGCTATATCGTCGTCGTCAAAATGAAGATTTTCCATATATTCTATCATCTGCTCCAGACCGCACATGATAGCAAATCCTCCGCCGTCCGGAACGCTCCGGAAAAACATATCAAAATATGAAATCGTGTCACCCATGCCGTTTTCAAAGTATCCGTTAGCCATAGTAAGTTCATAGAAGTCAGTCAGAAGAGTAAGATTTCTGTTATCGTTTTTCATATAAATACCTCTTTCATCGGCAGGCGTCAGTCCGTAATCTCTGATACGAACTTTATTCCGCTGTCTTTCATTATTTTATATGCGGCAATGTTCATAAAGTCGGCGCTGTGACCGGGAGCGTCATATGTTTCGGTACAGTTTATGGGAATAATTATCTCGCATTTTTTGTCGTTTCGGGTGAAAAATGTTTTTAACGTCAGGCAGAACTGTAAAACGCAGATATCGGTACAGTCGCCGGTGACGATAAAGGTATTTTTCCCTGCTGAAATAAGATGCTCCCTGAAAACGTCCTCGTGGAAGCCGTTGGTGGAATTTTTTCTGATGAGCAGGTATCCGCCCTTTGCCTTTATTTCGTCAACGATCTCGGATTCCGCAGTATTTTCTATACAGTGAGGCGGGAACGAAGAAAATTCTTCACATTCTGCGCAGTGGCAGTCCGCAAAGGCAGCTATGGGTATATTTTTACCGGCGCATTTGTCCATAAGAGAGACGACAGGCGGGATTATATCCTCCACAAGCGGAGAAGCCATTGCCCCCTGACGGACAAAGCCGTTTACTATATCGACTATTACAAGCTCGGTCTTTTCCGGGTCAGTTTCTGAAATGCTCATTGCAGGCAATGAAATGATCTCATCTTTAAGGCTCTCGACTGCTTTAAGGCAGTCATTGCAGGTGTTTCCGGAAAATTTTTTCATTTTTTACCATTCCTTTCGGCGGTTTATTTATAAGTTAATGATTACATTATAATACATCGTACCTTTTATTTCAAGAGATTTATTCAAAATCATTGAAATTTCCCGAAAAATGTTTTATAATATACCGTGGACGGCTTGCGTCCGGTGTTAAAGGGGGTCTTTTTATGAAGCTTTTGACAAGGATATATATTCTTACGCTGTGTGTATCGCTGCTTTCTTTTACCTCTTGCAGGAAGATAGACGATACTGTCCCAGTATATGCGGGCTCGGCTGTTATGGAAACGGCGCCTTACACATCATCTGTTACGGAGACTGTTCCCGTGACCACCGTTACCGAAGCTCCGCAGCCGGAATATGTGACCGTCAGCTTTGCAGTCACCGGAGATAATCTTATACATTCCAGCATATATGAGCAGGCAAACAGGCGTGCCGGAGGAGACGGATATGATTTCAGCGAGCCGTATAAGAACGTTGAAGGGATAATAAGAGATGCGGATATTGCCGTTATCAATCAGGAGACACTTATCTGCAACGGGGAGTTCCCGCCGTCCACATATCCTATGTTCAACAGTCCTCCCGAACTGGGGGATCATATGATAGATATCGGCTTTGATGTATTCACCATAGCCAACAATCACACCCTTGACAAGGGTACGGACGGACTTTCCGCTTGCCTTGATTACTGGGAGAGCCGTCCGGAAGCGGTAGTCTGCGGCGCATACCGTGACGAGGAGGACGAAAGCCGTATCCGCACGCTTGAACGGGACGGAGTTACGTTTTCTTTTCTTTCCTACACGGAATCCCTGAACGGTTTGTCTTTGCCTGCCGGTTCGCCGCTTGTTATAGGCAGGACCGACGACATTGATCTTATATGCAGCCAGATAAAGCAGGCAAAGGAAATTTCCGACGTCTGCGTTGTGGCGCTCCACTGGGGAGTGGAAAATTCCGATATTATCAGCGATTACCAGAGAACGGCAGCCAGAACTCTTGCCGAAGCCGGTGCGGATATTATAATCGGCAATCACCCTCATGTTCTACGCGGCATTGAAGAAATAGAGCGTGAGGACGGCACATCAGCGCTTTGCGCATATTCAATGGGTAATTTCATTTCCGCCCAGAGCGTAGGGCAGAACCTGATAGGCGGCATATTGCTTTTTGACGTTACCGTATGCAAAGAAAACATTCCCGATGATTATAACGGACCTGTCATAAGGAATATTGAGCTTGTTCCGGTCATAACGCATTATGACGGCAATTATGGGAATATAAGGCTTTATCCACTCAGTGAATATCCGCGCGAACTTGCAGATTCCCACGGGGTGAAGAATATGAGCAAATTCGGATATGACTATATTTTTGAAGTTCTTGAAAGAAACATTGATGAAAAATATTTTGATCCTGACGAATATTACGATAAAGCGGGGAAGCTATATTAAAGGAATGATATGATCGCAATAAAACATATCCGGCATACTTGTTTACGCCGGATATGTTTGTTTTTATTGTTCGGGAATATATTCCATTTCTTCACTGCGCTTTTTTTGCAGCTTGTGCACATAAAGCAGATATGCAATGACCAGCGCCGCTCCGGTAAATATCCAGCTTACCGGATATACTACCATGAGCGCATCAAAGGTAGCATATTTCCTGAACACCGTATATACCCATGCGATCCTTATTCCGCAGACGCCTGCAAACGTAAGTATAGCCGGAACTAAAGAATATCCGTATCCTCTCATTGCGCCGGACATTATTTCAATCACGGCGTTGAGAGCCTCTGCGGCAAGGATATATTTAAGACGTACAAGCCCTAATTCCGCAATTACCGGATTGTCGTTGAATATCTTTAGCAGGGGAGTTCCGAAAAGCAGTATTATATATGAAGCTGCTGCCGTTACGCCAACGTCCATGAGCAGGCTGATCTTTGTTATCCTTTTGCAGCGGTCGAGCTTTCCTGCGCCGTAATTCTGCCCGACGAAAGTAGTGCAGCCCTGACCGAAAGCATTTACAAGATAGTATGCAAGTATCTCTATGTTGAACGCCGCCGAGGAAGCTGCCATGACCTCCGAGCCAAGACTGTTCACCGCAGACTGTATGCACATATTTGAAAGTGAGAATACCATGCTTTGCAGTCCTGCCGGAAGTCCTATGCGGACTATTTTTTTGAGAATGTCTCCATGTATCTTTATTTCATGGAGATCTATTTTTATAGGATATTCCTTTCTGCACAGGATAACGAACAGCAGCACCGAACTTATAGAATTTGAAATTACCGTTGCAAGTGCAACGCCATCGGCGTCCATTCCGACTATGCAGACGAAGAAAAGATTAAGCAGTACGTTTGCAATCCCGGAGATAACAAGGCAGAAAAGCGGAGTTCTGGTATCTCCCTGACTGCGGAAAATTGCCGATTCAAAGTTATAAAGGAATATCACCGGCATTCCCTGAAGATATATCCTCAGATAGGCAAGAGACATGGGAAATACATTTTCCGGAACGCTCATGAGTTCAAGTATATGCGGTGCAAGCAGCTCGCCTATTATGGTGACGAATATTCCGCCGATAACGGAAAAAAGCACCGATGTATGTATACATTTTGATATTGACGCGTTATCGCCTTGTCCCGTAAAGTTTGAAATTACAACATTTGCACCTAAAGCTATGCCAATAAAACCGTTTACCAACAGACCTATTACGGCGCTGTTGCTTCCTACGGCTGCCATGGCGTCCTCTCCGACAAATCTTCCGACGACGGCAACGTCTGCAGCATTGAAAAGCTGCTGCAGCATTCCCGTAAGCGCAAGAGGAATGGCAAACATCAGCAGCTTTACGCCTATACCTCCGTTAAGCATATCAATGTCAGATCGTTTCATGATTATAAAGACAGCTCCTTTCAGAATATCAAGCTATCCCCAATAATTTTTCAGCATTTTCATGAAGTATCATTTCCCGTTCTTTCTCTGTAAGGGGAATTTTATTGAACAGCTCCAGTTCATGCTTTGCAGTCCACATGGGATAATCCGTACCGAACAGTACGTTTTCCACACCGAAAGCGTCGATGAGCTCACGGGCGTGTTCGGGAGACATTGAGTAAAGCGAGCTGGAAGTATCTACCCACAGACGGCGTCCGCCGAGTATTTTTGCGGCGTTATCCCATTCTGACCAGCCGCCGAAATGCGCGCCTATAACGTCCAGCTTCGGGAAACGGTCAAGAACGTTGGCAAGCATCTGAGGGTGAGAATATTTATAGCGTATATCTCCGGTGTGGATAAGCAGAGGCAGACGTCCTTCAATGATCTCATAAATTTTCATTGCTTTAGGATCGTCGATAGCAAACTGCTGAAAATCAGGGTGCAGCTTTACGCCTTTAAGACCGAGAGAAACTGCTCTTTCTATTTCCTTTTCCGGATCTGCATAGTCGGGGTGCATTGCAGCAAAGCCGATGAATTTATCCGGATATTTCCGCACACAGCCGGCTATGAAATCATTTATGCTTTCCACCTGAACGGGCACTGTAGCTACCGACTGGACTATGAATTTTGATATCCCGACAGCTTCGCCCTCCCTGATAAGGGATTCCGCCGTACCGTCGCAGTTCATTTTAAGTTCGCTGTAGAAGCGCCCTATTCCGGCAACAGCTTTTTCTGCTATCTTATCCGGAAAAATATGCGCGTGTGCGTCGATTATCATTTATTATACAGACCTTTCATTTTATGTTGCGGTGTTATTTTTGTGCTGTTCATTTGCCGCCGTTCTTCCGCCGAGAGAATCGGCAAAAGCGGTATGCTTCCAGTTCCCTCTGAAATAGAAATACAATGCCAGCATTGCCGAAAGCGTCCAGCCTATTGGCCATGCCCAGAGGAAACCGTCAAAGCCGATCCGCGGCACTAAGATATATGACAGCAGAACTCTAAGTACGAGATCACTGAATGTTGACGACATGAATGAACGCATTGCTCCCGCGCCTTTTAAAACGCCGTCCGAAAGCAGCTTGAGTCCGAGTATGGCATAGAACGGCGACGCTGCCCTCAGGAATGAAGCTCCCGTTTTAAGGGCTTCCGCCGAAAGCTCTTTTGAGAAAATGCTTATCATAGCGTTCGGGAAAACAATGTAGCATATAAGGAAAGGTATCAGGCATATTGCCGTAAATACTATTCCTGCCTTAAATCCTGCCGGCACTCGTTCGTGCTTGCCTGCGCCGATGTTCTGCGCCGAATAGGAGCTTATGCCGTTTGAAATGCACGCCATTGCATTTACCGCAAACGTATTCAGCTTTATTGCGGAGGAATATCCAGCTATAACGGCTGAGCCCATATCGTTCACAAGTCCCTGTATCATCAGATTGCCTACTGAAACAAAGCTCTGCTGGCATATTGTAGGGATCGCTATCCTGCTGATCGTTCTAAGCATATGAGGGGAGAAAAGGGGACTTCTGTGGGCAGCCTTTATGTTTTTCAGCCTGAAGAAAAGCGCTGTTGCTGCAAATACTGCCGACGCTCCCTGAGCGATGAATGTTGCCCATGCCACACCGGCTACGCCCATTTCAAAAACTATTACCAGAATAAGGTCAAGCACTATATTTCCCAGTGAAGAAGCTATCAGGAATATAAGCGGAGTTTTTGAATCGCCGAGTGCGGTAAATATGCCCGTGCATACGTTATAAAGAAAGAGGAATATAAGTCCTCCTATGTATATCTGAAGATATATAACCGAATCGGAAAATATATCTTCTTTTGTATTCAGAGCGGTCATTATCGGCGCGCTCAGGAAAAGTCCTGCTATTGTAAGTACGGCGGAAATAACGAGAGTTGTAATTATTGAAGTTGAAACTGCCGTTTTCATACGCACATATTCCTTAGCTCCGAAAAGCTGGGATATGACTACCGCGCAGCCGGCATTTATGCCGTTGGCTATCTGTATGAACAGCATCGTTACCGGATATGACGCTCCTACTGCCGCCAGTGCAAGTTCGCCCTCGATAGGAGTATCGCCTATAAAATTCCCTGCAATAACGCTGTCGCAGATATTGTACATCTGCTGGAATATTATGCTTATCAGCATCGGCAGGGTGAACCGCCATATCAGCGACGACGGTTTTCCTTTTGTCAGATCGGTGACCAAAAAATTACATCTCCTTTAAAACGCAGCTATTACTATTATAACGTTTTTGGAATAATATATCAAACATTTTTTGCACAAATTTCTGAATAATCATCGCTTTAATTTTTACAAAAAATACACCGCTTACGACAAAAAGACCCGGACAGCCTGCCGCGGTATATCCGCAGCCTGCTGTCCGGAGAAATTATTCTTCCGTATCGTCATCGTCCGTTTCATCGTCGGGAACGCCGCCGTTCCTGCATCTGCGCTTATAGCTGAGAGGACTGATGCCTACATATTTCTTGAATTTATTGTGGAAGTAATTGATATTTGTATATCCTACCATTTCCGCCACTTCATAGACCTTGTATTCGTCCATGGCAAGCAGACGCTTTGCCTCGTTTATTCTTATCCCGTCAAGGTAGTTGTTGAAATTCTCTCCGGTATACTGGTGGAACACCTTGCCGAGGTAAGCGCTGTTGTATCCGAATATATTCGCCAGCAGTTCGAGCCGGAGCTCGCTGCTGTAATTTGCCCGTATATACTGAACGACCCGCTCCATTGTGCTTTTGGTAGTTCTTCCGAAGTGAGCGTAGGAAAGTTCGCTGAGAGTTTTCTTCATAAGGGTGATTATGTCAAACAGACTTGCCATTTCACCGATCTTCGTTACAAGTTCATCATTGATGAACTGCTCTGTTTTTTTATCACCTATGCTTTTTGAGATTCTTGATCTTATTTCCATTATGGCTGTCATGCAGGTGACTTTTATCTTTTCGGCGGTAAGACTGCCCTTGCAAAGCTCTGCACGCAGACGTTCTATCGAGGCTTCGAGCTTGTCTGTATCGTTTATTTCGATATATGCGCATATGCGGTTTACAATGTCGTTTATCTCATTCTGACCGCTTTCGCCGCCTGTCAGCATATCCGCCGTAAGTATGCCGTAATGCAGATACTGGAAGCGGTTGCCGAGCAGGGAATTGGCTTCGGCATAGGAATCCTTTATCTTGTAGATCGAATTGACGGTCTTTCCTACGGTAATGAATATCTTTCCCGAATGTTCTCTGCTGAATTTGGTCAGCATCTCCAGTACCCTCGGACGATGCCAGCCCTTGAAGATGATCACCGCAACTCCGCTCAGACCGGAAGTAACGATATCCGTGCTGTCGCCGCCGAAGCGTTTTTTGATAGTTTCGGGGAACGATGTTTTTTCCTGCTGATCCATATCGTCCGAAAAGCTGATGACCGATACGTCGTAGGAAGGGTATACATATGAAGAAAGATCGCTCTTATTGAGTATTTCCGTATCTCCGAGAAGCAGGGCATGGGTGATCTGTTCATTCCTGTATTCCGTCATCTGTCTGATAGCAAGCTGATCCCGGCGCTGTTCAAGTATTTCGTCCCTGAGAGATATAAGAGCTTTTATCAGCTCGTCCTCATCGACCGGTTTAAGAATGAACTGCTTTACGCCCAGATACATGGCTTCTTTTGCGTAAGCAAAGTCGGAATACCCGGAAAGTATAAGGCACTTTCCCGAATAGCCGTTTTTAACGGCAGCTTCTATCATTTGCAGACCTGTCATACCGGGCATTTTCACATCGGCGATAACTATATCCGGATCCAGAGCCATTATCTTTGCAAATCCGTCGTCGCCGTCCTCTCCCTCGCCTATGACCTCAAGGTCAAGCTCGTCCCACGGTATCATCATTTTTACGCCGTGGCGCACATTGGGTTCGTCATCTACAAGCAGCACACTTATCATTGTTTTTTACACCTCTTGATCCTGATCGAGTTTTGAAGAGATATTTTCGCTTATCTCACGGTATTTTTCCGGAAGTATCTTCATCGTATTTTCGTCCACTATTCTCGGAAGGGTTATCGTTACCGTTGTTCCGTTTCCTACGGCGGTCTTTATGGAAAGACCGTATTCATCGCCGTGGTACATCTTTATTCTTTTGTTTACGTTGGTAAGACCGATGCTTTTTCCCGATGAAGTATCGTTTTCCCTGAGCTTTTCAAGCAGCTCCTCCAGCCTTTCCGGAGTTATTCCCTGACCGTTGTCGGAAACGTTTATTTCGATATTTTCTCCCTTGTATCTTACGCTTATGGCTATCTTTCCGTTTGCCTTGGCGCTTTCTATGCCGTGGGCAAATGCGTTTTCGACTATAGGCTGTATTATCAGCGGAAGTATTTTATAGCTTCTGCTTACTTCGCAGTATATTGAATAGGATATCCTGTCGCCAAATCTTGCCGATTGAAGTTCGAGATAGCTCCTTGTAAATTCAAGCTCCGATTCGAGAGTTACCATGCCGTCTTTTATTTCAAGGCAGCGGCGCATGAATTTTCCGAGCTTTTTTACCAGATCGGCAGTTTCCTTATCGTTGTTGCAGTAGGCTTTCATGCGGATAGTTTCAAGGGTATTGTACAGAAAGTGAGGATTTATCTGGCTTGCAAGAGTTTTAAATTCTGCCTCTATCTGATTGAGCTTGAAACTTTCTGAGCGTATTTTTGCTTTATATGCATCGTTGATGAGTTTCTGCATACTGTCTACCATTTTTTTCAGATCGACATAAAGATCGTATATCTCGTCGGTGCCTTTGATGTCCTCCGCAAGCTCAAAATTTCCCGAAGCAGCGCTGTGCATCTGATTCTTGAGAAATTGTATCCTTCTTGAGAACATACTTGCAAAAAGTATTGTAAGCAGCACGGAAAGCACGATACAAAGGAAAATGTACATCGTATATGTGAATATGGTATTTTTGGTGGCGTCATTGAACAGGAAATTCGGTTTTATGATATATACCTGAAAAGGGTTTCCGGCATTTTCATAATCGAAATATGAGATCACCGCGTAACCTATTTTTCTGAACGGATTGGTCTCCGTGTCAAGTATTTCGGAATCGCTTACTCCGAGCGGTACGTTAAAATCATTATTGTTTATAACCGTTCCGGGAGAGTAATTTTCAAGCGTGCTGTAAAACACTACGTTATTTGACGTCGTCAATACTACTTTGGAATTTGTATCTTTTGTGATCTCTCCGAACCATTTCGGATTTACGGTAACGGTAAGCGCTCCGCGGAATGTTCCGTTTTCGTCAGTTATCGGGCTGATAAGGGCAAGACGGTACACATCGTCATCTACAAGTATGATCTGCCATTTCGGACGCACGGCAGAGGACGTTTCACGGTACCAGTAAGTATTTTTTATGTCATTGTCCGCAGCGACCAGATATTCATTCCGGGCAATGTTTCCGCTGTCTATATAAATGCGTACATTATCTATCTGAGGATATGACTTTATATATTCGGAAACCGGCTGGTTCTGAAGATTAAGATCGTAATATTCATCGTTCTCGGTAAAACTGCCGTTGACGATATCGTTTAAAATATTGCTTTCATAGAGCCTGTCGCTTATGTTTGAAACTGTGGTTATCGTATCCTTAAGACGGGTCTTGAGTCCGTCAGCCTCAAAAATAGCTTCGTTGCCGGCATTTGTCCTCATAAGGTCTATCAGGTTATAAAGCAGGAAAACGCCTGCCAGAGTAATGGGGACTATAACGGCTATACACATGAATATAAGTTTATTGCGGAATTTTGTATTGAGTAATTTCTGAATAGGATTGAACATACTTTTCCGCTCCTTACTTTCAATAGATACGCTGTAAATATTTTACCACATAATTTCCTTTATTGCAAGGTCAATATCAAAAATCCCCCGTCTGCAAGGCGGGGGAAAAGCAGCAAAATGTCTTATGCATCGCGGAAATGCTTTACTATGTCGTCCATTATAGAAGCCTCACGGGCTACCGAACGGGCAATATCTGTACTTTCTACTGACGTCTGCGCATTGTGGCTCGTGATGACGGATATCTGTTCAAGCTGTTCCTTGACGGCTTCGATAGATCTTGTCTGACGGTCGGTAAGTTCTGCGATATGTTTGGCGTGCTCGGCGCTGCTTTCGGCAGTATCCATTACTCCCGCCATTTTTTCGGCAGCCCTCTTTGCAAGCACGGTGCCTTTTTCCACCGATTCTATTGATGTCTGTATCAGGGCAGATGTGTTCTGAACGGCTTCTGCGCTCCTGTTGGCAAGATTTCTCACCTCGTCCGCAACGACTGCAAAGCCTTTTCCTGCCGCGCCTGCTCTTGCGGCTTCAACAGCTGCGTTAAGAGCAAGGATATTTGTCTGGAAGGCTATATCCTCGATCGTTTTGATAATGCTTTCTATCTTGTGTGAGGATTCGGTTATATCGGACATTGCCGCAAGCATATTCTGCATTTCCCGGTTGCTTTCGTGAACAAGACCTGTGCTTTTAAGAGCTGCTTCGGACGCTCTTTCTGATTCTGCAAGACCTCTTTCCGTCTCGGCGGAAATTTCCGCAACGCTTTGCGATATATCGGAAATGGTCTGTTCCTGTTCTTCGGCGGCAGCCTTTATCTTATCGGCTATTTCAAGCATAAGTCCTGAGGAACTGTTTACGCGTTCGGATATTTCGGCTATATTGTTTACGACTTTCGTCTGCTGATCCATCATTTCTTCGCTTTCGTTCATCTGCTCCCTTACTTTTACAAGGAGCCTTGCGGTCTCATCGCCTGCGTCTTCGGCTTCGCTTATGTATTTAAGACTGCAATTCATAAGGTAAAGGATAAGGAATGCGCCTATATTAACTCCTATCAGACCTTTCAGTATCACGTCAGTACTTGTGCTGCCATAGAAGAAGTCCTTGAACACAACAAGTCCGAGTATTGACGGTATATCGTAAAGTATCCACTGGAGAATAACGTTCCTGCGGCTGAAATATATTGCTGCTATAGCCATTGAAGCTACCATGAGCGGGAACATTCCGTGAAGGTCATTGTTTGCGGCGGCTGTTATGAAGATTATTATCGTCTGCATGACCGAAAGTATAACTCCGCGCGTTGAGGTAGAGGAATTGTTTCTCATCACGGTGATAACTATTCCGGCGACTATTCCGGCAGCAAGAGTTATCATTCCATAAACGGCGGCGCCGGACACGATATTCATAGTTCCGAATATAGCGCATACGACAAGTACGGCAACGACATGGATAAATACCATAGTCTCGGTAGCCTGCTTTTTTGAAGAGGAATCCAGATGTGACATAATGTTCCTTCTTTCGGATGATATCGGAAAACATTCAATAGTGATATTATATCAAATTTATTTATTTTTGTCAATGGTTTTAGTTCAGTTATACAAATTTTTAAATTTGAGCTGTGCTGCAAAATGAGTTGATTTTAAGCATTTATCTCAGCTCTTAACTCTCAACATTTATATTGCGGTATGGTTTTTTGATACATTTCAGCAAAATTTGGCAAAAAGATACAAAATATTATGAATAATTTATATATTATTTTGCAAAATAATCAATTGAAAATATTATCAAAAAATGTTATAATAAGTCATAATATTTTATGGAGGTTATGATAATGGACGAAAATCGCGGTAAAAATTTAGCCACCGGCAGCCTTGTGTGCGGTATACTTTCTCTTGTGCTCATGTTCTTTGGCTACGGTGCGCTTATAGGCGTTATTCTTGCAATAGTAGCTATAGTTCTTTCGGTAAATGCCAAGAAGGCAGGCTTTGAGGGCGGTATGCAGAAAGCAGGCATGATCCTTGGTATAATAGGAGCTGTTCTCTGCGGCTTGTCATTTATTGCCTGCACAATATGCATAGGCGGACTTGCTGCTATCGGCGCAAATATGTAATATGTAATGATACTGAAATATCTGCTGTCCGTTTACGGCGGCAGATATTTTTTTAGATCGCTGTGAAAGGAGTGCATGGCGTGCTGCCCGTAATAACTGTTTTTGGCAGGAATATTTCAATGTATGCTCTTATGGCGGTAATAGGCGGAGCCGCATTCTGCCTGCTCTCACGGCTGCTGGCAAAAAAACGCGGCACAGTCCCTGCCGAGGATATTTTTTATATGTCCCTTTATGCAGGCATAGGCTGCCTTATCGGAGCAAAGCTGCTGTACCTTATTGTCGGTGTGGATACATACTGGTTCCCGGAAGAAAGTTTTTCTTATAATATGAAATACTGGACGTTGCTGCTCACCTCCGGAGGACTGGTATTTTACGGCGGATTGATCGGCGCGGCGCTTGGAGCGGTCAGATACTGCGTTCATTTCGGCGTGCCGCTGAAAGAGTCGGTCGATACGGTGATACCGGCTGTACCGCTGTTCCATGCTTTCGGACGGATAGGCTGCTTCATGGCAGGCTGCTGCTATGGGATAGAGTATCACGGCGCACTTTCGGTAACGTTCAGCAATGCCATCGCCGCCCCGAACGGAGTTCCGCTCCTTCCGGTACAGCTTATAGAAGCTGCCGGAGATATTATCCTGACGGTGCTGCTGACGGTGCTGTTCCTGAAAGCTCCAAAGAATATCAGCCTGCCCGGATCATACCTTACCTGCTATGCGGCAATGAGATTCATTCTGGAATTTTTCAGGGGCGACGCTGTTCGCGGGATCATGTTAGGGCTTTCCACTTCACAGTGGATAAGCATCATAATATTTATTATTGGTGTCGTTTTGTTCGCAAAAAAGCTCTATTCTGTACAAAAAAATACTAAAATTTTTATAAATTAATAAAAAATTAACACAATTGCACAAATAATGTGCTAAAATATTATCAGTAATTCATGGAAATAACAAACGACATAAAATTTAATAGTATTTTTTTAGAGAAAATTACAAAAAACACTTGCAAAATAAGCTCGGATTGTGTATAATTATTTTATGCCGTTGTTCAGAATGTTTTGTCCTGATCTTTCCGCGGACAGTATCCGCGTGATATCAGCCTGAACGGCTTAAAATGAAAGGATGACCGTCAATATGTCAAACAGACTCTTTCAGGGATTGATCCATCAGATGAGGGATGCTATGGGCTGCGTTATAGGCGTTGTGGATTCCACGGCTACTATCATAGCCTGCAGCGAGCTTTCCAAGATCGGCACTACGAATGAATTTGTTTCGCTTGACCTGAGCGATTCACATGATATCTTTGTACGGGACGGCTATACATACAAGCCGTTTGGTTCTCATATCAAGCCCGATTATGCTGTTTTTGTAGAAGGAACAGACGAAAATGCGGCTAAGTATGCAAATATCATGTCTATCACGCTTTCTTCGATAAAGCAGTATTATGACGAAAAATATGACAGGACAAACTTCATCAAGAACGTTGTGCTCGATAATGTTCTGCCGGGAGATATCGTCGTAAAGGCTCGCGAGCTCCATTTTAACAATGACGTCAGCAGAGTGGTGCTTCTGATAAGGATAATCTCCTCAAACGATGTTTCCGCATTTGACGTTATACAGAATCTTTTCCCGGACAAGGCAAAGGATTTCGTACTGAATATCACCGAATCCGATATAGTTCTTGTAAAAGAGATCAAGAACACTGTTGAATCCAAGGATCTCGAAAAGCTGGCGCGTTCCATTTCGGATACGCTTTCCAGCGAATTTTACACAAGAGTTAATGTCGGCATAGGTACGGTAGTTACAGGAATAAAGGATCTGGCGCGCTCTTTCAAGGAAGCGCAGATCGCTCTTGAAGTGGGCAAGGTATTCGATACCGATAAGGTCATCGTTTCATATGATAACCTCGGCATCGCAAGACTTATCTACCACCTTCCTACGACCTTGTGCGAAACGTTTCTTCAGGAAGTATTCAAAAAAGGCTCGATTGAAAATCTTGACCATGAAACTCTGTTTACGATACAGCGCTTCTTTGAAAACAACCTGAACGTTTCCGAAACATCAAGAAAGCTCTTTGTACACAGAAATACTCTTGTTTACAGACTTGAAAAGATCAAAAAGCTTACCGGTCTTGACCTGAGAGAATTTGACCATGCTATCGTATTCAAGATCGCTCTTATGGTAAAGAAATATCTTTCGGCAAATCCGGTAAAATTCTGACGCAGCGGTAGGCGTCTGCCTCCCAGGTCTGCCGGAGAGGTGAAGATACGCTTGTATATCCTTGAATATTGCAGGCGGTTTTAATTTCAGAAATATGATATAAGCGGGGGCAGGATAAATATTCTGCCCTTTTAAATTTTATTCCAGGAAAATTATACCATTACATAGGCGGTGTTTACTTTTGGTCGAACTCAGAAATGTCAGTGTTACATATTCAAACGGCGTTGACGCGCTGCATGATGTGACCCTTAAAATAAATGACGGCGAATTTGCTTTTGTTGTGGGCAAATCCGGCGCAGGCAAAAGCACACTCATCAAGCTGCTGCTTAAAGAGATATCACCTAACAGCGGCAAAATAACCGTAAACGGCTTCGATCTCGATAAGCTGAAAAAGAGCAAAGCTCATAAGCTGAGACGCACGATAGGCTTTGTATTTCAGGATTTCAAGCTGATAAATACCATGAACGTATATGATAACGTAGCGTTCGTTCTCAGGAGCATTGACGCTCCGCTGAAATATATCCGCAACAGGGTGCCTTATGTTATAAGCCTTGTGGGTCTGAAAGACAGGGTAAGATCCTATCCTACGGAGCTTTCCGGCGGCGAACAGCAGAGAGTTGCTCTGGCAAGAGCATTGGTGAACGATCCGCAGCTTATAATCGCCGATGAGCCTACGGGAAATCTTGACCCTAATACTTCCATTGAAATAGTTGAGCTTCTTAAAGCCATAAACAACTGCGGAACAACGGTAATGATGGTAACTCATGAGCACGAACTCGTCCGCCGTTTCGGAGGAAGAACTATAAACATCGAAAACGGAAGGATAACTTTCGACGATTATATCGGCTATACGGAATAAGGAGTATTACATATCTATGAAGATAAGCAGTATGAATTACCTGTTCAAGCAGGGAATGAAAAATATATGGACGAACCGCATAATGTCGGTGGCGTCTTTCTGTGTACTTATGGTGTCGCTGCTGCTGGTCGGCTTCATGATGCTTTTCATTGCGAATATAAACCAGTTCGTAGGCGGCATAGAAAATAAAAATGAAGTGGTCATTTTCCTTGAAGATGTGAGCGACAGTCAGATCGCTGCAATGCAGAATACGCTAAACGATATGGACAATGTCAGCAGCGTTGTATTCTATTCCAAAGAAGAAGCGCTGGAGGATATGAAAGCAAGCATGGAAAATGCCGATGACCTTTTCGGATATGTTGAGGACAACCCTCTTCCGGACGCTTTCCGTATAAGGATCGCAGATATTGAAAAGATCAGCGGTACTCTTATGGAAATAAATAAAATGGACGGTATAGATTCCATAAAATCACCTACGGATTTCATAAATATCCTGACAGGGCTTAAGAGCTTTATAGGAATAATTTCCGCAGTTGTCCTGGCAGCGCTGATAGTTGTTTCTCTGGTAATAATCTCTAACGCGTCAAGGGCAAGCGTTGATATCCGCAAGCGCGAGATAGCCATTATGAAGCTGGTCGGTGCTACAAATACGTTTATAAAAGTTCCTTTCTTTGTGGAGGGAATGTTCATAGGCATACTTGCCGGAATAGCAGCCGCAGCAGTTACGGCTGTCGGATATTCCGAGCTGGTAAAGATGCTCTCACAGGATATGACCCTGTGGTCAATAATGTCTATAAACGGATTTATCCCGCTGAAAAGCGTTATCTGGCAGCTTTCGGCAGGATATATAATCGTAGGAACGGTAATAGGTGCGCTTGGAACGGTCATGAGCACAAGAAAGTATCTTAAAGTGTGACCGCATAAGGAGTTTGTCATGAAAAAATTATCAAAAAAGATAATATCGCTCGGCATTGCGTCGCTGCTTTCGCTTACCTGTATACTTTCGGGAGAAACGGTAACGGCTGATACTATGTCTGAACTTGAATCAAAACAGTCCGAGCTTGAACAGGAGAAAAAAGACGTTGAAGCGCTGCTTTCCGAATATGAGGGAAAGGCAGAAGAAACGGACAAGTATCTTGAAGAATACGACAACAAGATGAAAATACAGGAGGAGCAGGTAGAAAATATCCAGCAGCAGATAGATGTACTGGAGGAGGATATAGCCCGTCTCGAGGAAGAAATATCGGTCAAGGAAGCAAATGTTGACGAGGACATAGACCAGTTCGGCAAGCGTCTGCGGGCATTGTATATGTCCGGCAACGACAGCATGGCTTCCGTCATAGCCGGCTCCACGGATTTTTACGATATGCTGGCAAGAATGGAATTTGTTGAAAGAGTTTCAAAGCATGACAACGATCTTATAGATTCGCTCCATGAGCAGATATCCGACCTTGAAACGGTCAAAACGCTGCTTGACGGCGAACTTGAAAAAATGGAAACAAAAAAGGCTGAGGAAGAACAGTATTATAACGAACTTCGTGAAACATACAACAATCATGCCGAGACAAAACAGATGCAGCAGAATAAGATCGACGACTATAAGAACCGCGCAGATGAGATCGCTGCCGAGCAGGATCAGGTAGAAAAAGACTTGCAGGCGGAAATCGTCAGACTTCAGAAAGAAGCGGAAAAGAAACGTCAGGAAGAGGAACAGCGCCGCAAGGAAGAAGAGGAACGAAAGAAAAAAGAAGCCGAGGCAGCGGGACAGACATATGTTGCCGACGACAGCTCTGAAACGGCTTTCACTTCCTATTCCGATACGGGATTTATATGGCCCGTTCCGACAGTGCGAAACATGACCGACACTTACGGTTACAGAACTATCGACGAGGAAGGCGGAGCAAGCGATTTTCATAAGGGCATTGACATCAACAAGCCCGGCTGCGCAGGCGAACCGGTGGTAGCTTCTGCCGGCGGCACCGTCATTCAGGCAGGGGATAAGGGCAACGGCTATGGAAACTGTGTTATTATCGACCACGGCAACGGTATTTCTACGCTCTATGCTCACAACAACAGCGTTGCTGTAAGCGTTGGGGATACGGTTGCGCAGGGACAGACTATTGCATACATAGGCTGTACCGGATATGCGTATGGAAATCATTGTCATTTTGAAGTCCGCGTCAACGGTCAGCATACAGATCCGCTCAATTATGTGAACATCAATAATTAAAATTGTATGGAGGCTGCCCGTAAGGGCAAGGTAGTATGAACAAGAAAATTTCTTTGGGGATCGCCATAGGTCTTATGGCGCTTGCGGCTGCGGTGACATTCATTATTACATATAATTTTTCGCTGAATGTTTTCAACTCAAAGGTGCGCAACGTTTCCGAAAGGGAAAGCATCTATGCGAAACTTTCCGAAATGGACAGCTATGTAAGGGCTAATTTTTTCAGCGATATAGATGAGGACAAGCTCACCGACAGTATAATGAGCGGCTATATTTCCGGTCTTGACGACAGGTTTGCAAAGTATTATTCCGCCGAGGAATATGCCCAGCAGACACAGAAGGAGTCCGGCGTTACGGTCGGCTTCGGCTTTGAATGGGACAAGGAAGAAAGCGGATATATCAGGATCACCAATATTGACGCAGGTTCGGCTGCCGATAAGGCAGGACTTGCAGTCGGAGATATAATAACAGCCGTGAACGACACTGACGTCATCGCTTATGAAAACGGATATGATGAAGCCGTATCTCTTTTCAACTGCGAAGAAGGAACAAAAATAAAGCTCCACATAAAAAGAATAAACGGCGAAGGTATATCTGAGTTCTTTTCGGTGGATATAGCTGCCGAAAGAACGGAGATAATTTCCGTGACCGGACGTATCATCGAGGACAATATAGCATATATAAAAATATCCACATTCAATGAAAAAACTCCTGATCAGTTCAGGAGCGTTATGAGCAGTCTTATAGGAGAAGGCGCCGAAGCGGCTGTTTTTGATCTGAGGAACAACCTCGGAGGGATAACGGATTCTCTTGAGGGAACGCTTGATGTCCTTCTGGGCGACGGGGATATAGTTACGGCGTATTATAAGGATTCGTCCGAAGTGATAGTGCATACTACCGAAGCGGAAAAAATAAAAATGCCTATGGTAGTGCTTGTAAACGGAAACACGGCGTCCTGCTCGGAGCTGTTTGCCTTTGCTCTGCGCGACGAAGCCAATGCTCTGATAGTAGGAACACCTACATACGGCAAGGGCGTTATGCAGAAAACGCATAAGCTGTCCGGCGGTGCAGCCGTAAAGATAACGGTAGCAACGCTTCAGACGAAAAACAGCGGAGATTATAACGGCATAGGCGTAAAACCGGATTTTGAAGTTGCACTCCCTGCGGAAGTGGATCTTCTTACCATACCGGAGGACAGGCAGCTTATAGACGATACACAGCTCATAAAAGCGATCGAAGTCGTTTATACTATTCAATAAAAAGGGTGGATCACCATGTTTGCAGAAGTGGGTTATGCTTTTGGTTTGCTGTTTGTAATGCTTTTTTTGATAGTTGTATTTGACGTTATTGCCATGTTAGGGGTATTTGTAAGAAAGTCTGCGGAGGTGTCGGAATATGCCTCCTATGTACTTAACTGGATAAAGATAGTTGTGCTGTTTATATTTGCCATTATAATGGTCTACTTTTCAATAATAATGAAAGTATCGGTTATGACAAAGATAATAGAGCTTGTTATCGGGATACTTCTTGCGGCGGACAGCATTGTAAGCGCGGTAATAAAAATAAAATTCGGCAGGAAAAAGAAAAAATGAGCATATTCAAAAAACGGACAAAATTCCGCAGAGCGGCGGAGATACTTGCCTCGGAGGGCTTTACGGACAATTATATAGACGCGCTTAAAGAAGATCTTGAAAAAGCGGAGCATAAAAAGGATATTGCTGTCGGCAGGAATTACCTTGCAAATGCGCTGCTGATAAGAGGAAGGCTCACCGAATCGTATTCTGTATTTGAGGAGATAGAGCTGAAAAACCTTGACAGATCCCTGCACGGCAATCTTATAAGCAATATGATATTCTGCAAATTCGTACAGAATGAATTTAAAGCCGCAGATGAGCTTTACAAAACATATAACGATGTCGTTCTCGGAGAACACGGCGAGACGATGAAAAGAAGTCTTGCCATTCACGAGCATATCAGCGGCAGGTATGAGAATGCTGTTGAGATAATCGTTAAAATGGGAGACAGCGCGTGCCGGTTCATAGATATCTGCATTGTAAAATCGCTGATAAGACTGGATATGTATGAACGCGCCGAAGAATTTGCAAAGGACTTTTCGCAGTACAAGGACTGCGGAGAGCTTTATGACGAGGTGAAAAAACTCATAAAGAAGATACGGGAAAATTTATATGCATGATAAAAGCCTGTGATGCCGTTTCGGCGCCGCAGGCTTTTTATAGAATAAAAATAGTTTTGCTGAATGTTACATATTTCCGGTGAGAGACATTATTACGGCAGTTACCGCAACAGGACAGGTCTCGCAGCGGAGTATCCGTTCACCAAGCCATATATTGACCGCACCGGCTGCTTCCGCACGCTCGGCTTCATCACGCTCAAATCCGCCCTCGGAGCCTATCATGACCGATATTGTACCGCTTTGGGGAAGATGTATATTTCCGAGCCTTTCGCCGCCGTTTTCATAGCAGAACAGCTTTACATCGCTTTTTTTCATGTCGTCAAGGGCTTTTTCAAATGTCATAAGCTCCGCAATTTCGGGAATTATCCCTCTGCCGGACTGCTTGGAGGCTTCCTCGGCTATCCTGCGGAAGCGTTCCAGCTTTTTTGCATATGATCTTTCGTCCGGACGTGAAACGCACCTTGCCGATATGAACGGCACTATGCGGGAAACTCCCAGTTCGGTGGTTTTCTGTATTATTGATTCCAGCTTGTCCTGCTTTGGGAAAGCCTGATACAGCGTCATAAAAACCGACGGTTCGGAACGTGACGGCTCGGAGCTTTCCACCCGGCAAAGGACTTCGTTTTCCGTAAAAGATTCTATAACCGTGTGATAGTCTATGCCGTTATGGCAGAAGGTTATTTTTTCTCCTGCTTTCATGCGCAGGGAAAAACCTATATGTCGGGCGTCGCTTCCGGTCACTCTGATATAGTCTCCGACGGGCTGATCCGTAAAAAATCTCGGCACAGTATCACTTCTTTCCTGTATTTTATAGGGCAATATTATTAATGATTTTAATACAAAACCGGTAAAGTGTCAAGTATTATTTTATCCAAATTGTAAAACCGCATTATGGAGATATCAACAAAATACAGCAGGCTTGGCTGTTCCGTATCATACCGGACGGCAATATGACTTAAAAAATTGTAAAAATCATATTGCTTTTTTCGCACGGATATGATACTATTAATGTATGCGGAAACTTTATCGGTATTCTGCTTTAAAGATGACCGGAGGACCTGAACATGAAAAGAAAAGAACCTATCCTGTTTGACCCGGATAGTCCGCTTGCGCATTACGAAAGGGCACGGAAACTCAAAACAAAGACCGATAGCACTCTCGGAAGATGCAGATTTATATCCGCTGCGGCGTTTATCGTGGGAGCGGCGTGTGTGCTGTATAATCCTGAAATGATGGCTATGAACGCCTTTTTCGGGCTGCTTTTCTGCTTGTTTTCTTCTATAGGCTGCTGGCTGAAACGTCCTTTAATGTGCCTTGTTTCCATACCGTTCGGAATTATAGCAGCGATCGCCGCAGGCTTGTCCGGCTCGGTCATGGCTCCGATAGGAGCGGCAGCATTTTTCCTTGCGTCCGGTCTGGAGATATTTGCGGTCAATGCGGCTTACGATCATCATATGCTGAAAGAACTTCCCGGATTTCCGTTCTTTGACGCTTCAATGGACGATATTTCTTTTGCGGCTAAGGACAGGTTCGGATCGGATCAGTTCATTGACAGCAGCAGTATGCATGAGGAAAAGGAGCGCATAAAGCTATTGCCGTCGGGAGAACCGTCGGATGATATGGGAGAGCTGACCGTTCCCGAACAGGATATTCCGGAAGATGATGATACCGGATCCGTTCAAAAAGAGCCAAAGGCTCTTGTCTGGGATAATGACAGCAAACGTGAGGACAGGACCATTTCGGATGTTGAACTTTTCGGCTGACACGGCAGCTTGTATTTGAATAAATATGGAATTGAATTATCTTAGAATATCCGTTCCGTCGGGTCATATGCACGGAGGAGATCAGGCGCTTTTCGGAAAAAAAGTTTCAAGAAGCGGCTGCGGAATGATAGCGGTCTGTGACTATATTCTTTATTCACACGGGAAAAGGAATATATCCTTTGAGGAATATTCGGAATTTGTGAGCCGTTTCCGCGATGAAGAAGCCTATCTGCACAGCGCAAACCTTTTGGGTATATCCCCCAAAAAGGCAGTAAAGCTGATAAATGCGCATGTAAAAGCTCCCGGCGTAACGTTTATAAGTCATTCGGAGTTTTCTCCCGGAAGCCTTAAAAATTTTATTTATGATTCTGTATCTGAGGGACTGCCGGTGATCGTCCGTATCGGACTGAACGGCAATAAGCTGCCATACAGGATGCAATATCCCGGAAAAGGCGGAAGCATGGGGCATGGTTCTACAGGCTGGCATTATATCACCGTTACAGGCATTACCGGACAGGGAAAGGTAATATTTTCCTCGTGGGGAGGAAAGGGAGAAACGGATATCGGTATGCTGTTCCGTCATTTCGGACTGACCGGCGGAGTGATAGCGGATAAGAGGATCACCGTTCCTCCAAAATAATTATTAGAATATTAAATACGGCGCTTGCCGTATCAATGATATTATTTTAAAATTTTATCAAAATCGAAAGGAAGATAAAAAATGGCAGACGAAAAGAAAAAAGGCATTATCGGTGAATTTAAGGAATTTATCGCCAGAGGCAATGTTATCGACATGGCAGTCGGCATTATCATGGGCGGTGCTTTCACACCTATCGTAAACTCTCTTGTAAACGACATAGTAATGCCGTGTGTGGGCATGATAACCGGCGGAATTGATTTTTCGGACAAAAAAGTAGTTCTTAAAGAAGCCGTTATGAACAGTGAGGGCGTTGAGGAGATCGCCGAGGTCGCCATAAGATACGGAAGTCTCATTCAGGTGATAATAAATTTCCTGATAATCTCGCTGTGTGTATTTTTCCTTATAAAAGCTATCAATAAGCTGAAGAAAAAGGAAGAACCCGCTCCGGAAGAACCGGCAGCAGAGCCGGAGCCTACCAAGGAGGAGCTTCTTCTTGCCGAGATACGCGATCTGCTGAAAGAAAACGCTTCTTCCGAGAAAAAAGAAGAATAGTTATCCGTACATAAAAATGTTCCCGTTTGATCTGAACGGGGACATTTTTTATTTTTTATAGATCCTTTTTCCGTTGACTTAATTATTATTGTGTTGTATAATATTATTAATAACAGGATCATAATGCGAAAGGAGGAGCCGTGCCGGAAAATATCCGTTCACAGAAGATCATATGATGAAATTAAAAGGAAAAGGCGTTTGTCCGGGCATCGCGATAGGAATAATATCATATTTCGGCGGTTCTGAACCGGATGTTTCATTCAGAAATATTGACGACACCGCAGCGGAGCTTGAACGCGTCGAAAAAGCAAAAGCCTGCGCAAAGGAACAGCTTGCCGGAATGTACGAAAAAGCTCTTCCGGAGCTTGGCAGAGAAAGCGCAGAGATATTCAGGATACAGTGCGCTCTTATAGACGATCGGGATTACAATAATGCCGTTGAAAATATGATAGTCTCCCAGAAAGTAAACGCCGAATATGCCGTTGCCGTTGCGGCAGACAATTTTTCGGCAATGCTTTCGGCAATAGAGGACGACTATATGTGCGCCCGTTCGGCGGATATAAAGGACGTTTCCCACAGGCTGATACGCTGCCTTGCAGGAAGCGGCGAAAAAAAATTTCACGGTGGAAAAAGGATAATCTGCGCCTATGACCTTACACCAAGCGAAACGTTCCGCATGGACAGAGACAACGTTCTTGCGTTTGTGACGGCAAGAGGTTCATCACGGTCACATACTGCTATACTTGCAAGGATAATGGGCATACCCTCTGTTATAGGAACGGGCAGAGAGCTTACGCCGGATTGCGACGGCAAACTTGCGGTAGTTGACGGAGCGGAGGGTACGGTATATATCGACCCGTCTCCGAAAATACTTGAGGACGCGGAACGAAAGCTGGCGGAGGAAGAACAGTCCCGCTTGCTGGCAAGCGAGTTCATCGGCAGGGAAACCGTTACAAAGGACGGCAGGAAGATACCTCTTTATGCGAATATAAGCTCTGTTTCCGATCTTGAATCGGCTGTTAAAAACGATGCCGAGGGGGTAGGGCTTTTCAGGACGGAATTTCTTTTTATAGAATGCGGTGAATTTCCGTCAGAGGACGTTCAGTTCGAGGTTTACCGCCATGCCGCCGTATCGCTTGACGGGAAGCGTCTTGTGATACGCACGATAGATATAGGTTCTGACAAAAAAGCCGATTGTTTCGGTCTTGCGCATGAGGAAAATCCCGCCATGGGCTACAGAGGCATAAGGATATGTCTTGACAGGACAGATATTTTCAAAACGCAGCTAAGGGCAATATACCGTGCTTCCGCTTTCGGGAAGATAGCCGTAATGTTCCCGATGATAACTTCTCTGAATGAAGTGAGAAAAATAAAAGAGATAATTTCACAGGTGAAAAATGAACTGCGCCTGCTGGAAGCGCCTTTTGATGATAATATGGAAGTGGGCATAATGATAGAGACTCCCGCTGCCGTAATGATAAGCGATATTCTTGCAAAAGAAGTGGATTTTTTCAGCATCGGCAGCAACGATCTGACCCAGTATACTCTTGCGGCAGACAGAATGAACCCTGCGGTCGATAGTTTTTACGACCCGTACCACGAAGCAGTCAGAAGAATGATAAAACTGACTGCCGCAAATGCCCGTTCCGCAGGTATAAGAACGGAGATATGCGGCGATCTGGGGAGCGATCCTCAGATGACAGAGTGGCTTATAAGAGCAGGCGTTGATGAATTTTCCGTTCCTCCGTCCGATATACTTAGAATGAGGAAAAATATTAGCTGCATAGATCTTTCCGATAAGGCATAAAAAAAGTATACGCTGTATTGATACGGCGTATACTTTTTACATTTCAGTTAAATTCACGCATTATCTTTTCTGCAAAGCGATGAAGCTCGTCCTCGGTGTCTATGCGGCTGCTGTTGCGCATGACCGCACCCTGAACATAATCGGGAAGAGATGCAAAAAACATTTTTGCCGTATCGCTGCCGGAAAGAAGTCCGTTAAGATCATCAAACTTTTTCATAAAAGAATTTTCCTTTCGGAGATTTTTATTATTTTCTGCTTACGGACGGGAAATATTCTTCTTTGACCGGCGGGAAATATTTATGATACATAAGGCATTATCTTCCGCGTGATCTCATTCCGCCATAAATCTGCGGACCTCATCGGCTCTTGCTTTGCCTGCCTCGTATCCCTCGCGCCATACGCTGCGGAGGACCTTTTCATCGCTTTCAAAGCTGTTCAGCTTGTGCGGCGGACGGAATATAAGCGCTTTTCCGCGGCACTCAAGCTCATTGCAGAACTGTATCTGCTTGTTGTACAGCTTGTGACGGGTGAGAAGAAGCATTTCTATTTCCGGATATTTTTTGTGTATGAGCTGGCTTACGGCAATATTGCCCTTTCCGCATTTTTTAACAAAGCCCTCCGGCTGGGTAAGCAGTATGACCGCCTTTGAGCAGCCGCCTTTCAGCACCTGCTTTACCGGTATCGGGCAGGACAGTCCTCCGTCATAATATGGAACTCCGTTTATCATTATCGCAGGGAAATATCCGGGGATCGCACACGTTGCACGGAGAAAAGTGAAATTTTCATCGTCCTCAAGAGCGTTGAAAAATTCGGATCTTCCGGTAATGGCGTTTGTCACGCCTACAAGACATTTTCCGGTATATCTGTGAAATTCCTCATAGTCAAAGGGGACAAGCTCCTTCGGGATATCTCCGAAAACAAAATCCAGCCCGAACATACTGCGGCATTTCAAATAGTTCCTCATGCTGAGGTAACGCTTGTCATTCCGGTATTTTTCAAGAATGATTATATTCCTTTCAAACTGCTTTGAAACATAGGACACACCGTTGGAAATACCTGCGGAAACTCCGGCTATGTATGGAAATTCTATCCCTTCTTCTATGAATGCGTCCATTATTCCGGAGGTAAATATCCCCCGGAAAGTTCCGCCCTCTAAAACAAGTCCGGTCATTTATATCGTTCCTTTCATAAATTCTTTTTCCGGCAATATATCAATAAGCGTATATCCTTGCGATAATGTACATAAGCGCAATACACGCCGCGTCGGCAACAAACGTAAATGCCGCTGCCCAGACAACGGCAATTATCGGGTGATCCTTTGCCGCCGGAACAGCTTCCGCTTCCGGCGAGCGCATACCTTTCATCTGTTTTACGGGACGTGTCTCCGCGCTTCCGAAAGTCCATATATTTGCTGCCGAATGGACAAGGTATGCTATCACGCACAAAAAGAAATGATCGCTGAACATAAATATGGAAAAAACATATTCCACCGCTGCCGCAAGAAAAATATTCAGCAGTACGGTCTTGCTGAAGGAAAGCTCATAGCCTGTCACCAGAGTAAATATAAAAAGCATTATCAGAAGGACCGCGGCGTTCAGCAGCACGAGTTGTATATTGCTGCCTATGATTCCGGCAAAAAATACCGAATAGAACTGCATAGGAAAAGCATTCCACAGAAATGCCCACAGCAGCGCAAATACAACCGCTCCCACGGCGGCAAAAAATTTTCTTTTCCGGGTAAAAAAAGCGTCTATCGTTCCGAACAAATATATCATTCCTTCCGAAAAAATATCAGCGGCAAATATATTATACCATATTATCCTGTCAAAGAAAACAGCAAATATGAAATTTTTGTAAATTATGCGGACAGGCACGGGAAAAGGTCTATTTTGTGACCTTTATGCTTTCAATGCCGCTTTTCATTACAAGACTGCGCAGGAACGGATCGTACATGAACGGGCATTTCATCACCTTGGAAAGTATCTTTATGCGCATGGGTATGATCCTTGCGGAATAAGCCCTGTTCGGGTCTGAGGCGTTTCCGTTCAGCACTTCGGAAAGTATCCTTGCGCTGTTTACGGCAAAGCTGATCCCCTCCAGCGAACTGGGACTGATAAGTCCTGCCGCTTCGCCTATAAGGAACGCTCCGTTCCTGCCGGTGCAGATATCGAACGGCGATTCGGGACGGAGTACCATACAGGCTTCGGTCTTTAAAGGTTTTCCGAAAACAAATCCGAAATTTTCAAGACGTTTTTTCTGCGCTTCAAAATTTTCCCTGCATTTATACGGGGCAAACGCTCCGCCGAAGATGAATATGTTGTCCTTTGATATCGACCATGAACAGCAGTCGCTCGTTTCTGGATCGAAAATGCAGCTGTAGAAAGGCTTTGCATTTTCTTCGGGGAACCACTGCTGGATAGCGGTGTAGCGGCGTATCTTTTTCTGCGGATAAAGGAATTTTCTGACTATGGAATTTGCTCCGTCTGCGCCTATTATCCTGTCGGCGGTGAAAACTTCTTCCGCGCCGCCGTTCCCTTTGCATACAAGGCGGAACGTTCCGTCCGGTCTTTGGGTGACGCTCCTGCATTTTCCGCAGAATTTTTCCACTTTTTCCGGAACAAGGCTTTTCAGCCACATATCGAATTTGTGGCGGTCAAGATTCATATAGAAACGCTGATAATGGCGCTCGGAACGCGTCCGCAGGTCAATGGTCCGGACGGAAAATATCTGCGGATCGACGAGTATATCTTTCGGCAGTGTAAGGTCAAATTCCGCAAATGCTTTCTGCGCGTCGGGAGAAAGCAGTCCGCCGCAGGGCTTGCGGAAACTGTTGCCGGAATATGTTTTGCCGTCGATGAGCAGCGTGCGGTATCTGTCGTCTGTTATCAATCCAAATGGAGACCTGTCATTACATTCTTACATTAACGCATTTCGCTTATCGGGAAGTGCCTTATCAAGGAACTTGTAGTAGATGTGGATTTTTCTCGGTGTGTTGCGATTCTCAGGTACATCCTCAACTGTGATGTATTCCACAAGCTCAATGAGCATTTCACGGGTGAGAACTTCAAAGCCTGCATACTTTTTCAGTCTGCGGATAAACTCGTCCACATCGCATTCGTCCTTATTGATCGTATCAAGGCGAGCCATTACCGTATCAAGTTCCGCCTGCAAAGTCTTGTTTTCAGCCTGATACTTGTCAATCAGTTTCACGCATACTTCTTCAGGTACTTTGCCGAGAACCATATTCTCGTACACGCTTTGTGTCAGGGTATCCAGTTCGGATAGACGTTTCTCGATCTCAGCCTTGCGTTTTTTATCTCTTGCTCCCTGTGAAGCTCGTATCCCTGTTTTCTTTGAAAGAAAGGCTTTTCGTGCTTTGTCTTCATCAACGATCAGTCGAAGTTTGGACTGGATATCCGCAATTACAAGAGATTCGAGAACTGCTTCACTTATAGTGTGTGTGGTACAGTTTTCTTTGCCATAGTAGGCGTGTAATCCGCAGGTATAAGAAACTCTCTGAGATTTGCCACGGCTTTTCATCATTATTTTCTTCATCTTGTAGCCGCAGTCGGCACAATAAAGCAAACCGGAGAATGTACCTGTGACACCCTGCTTATCACTTTTCCCTCTGCTGACTGAATGGCTGTACTCCTGAACCTTATCCCATAATTCCTGTGAAATGATAGGCTCGTGATTGTCCTCTACTACTACCCAGTCTTCTTTATCCTTGAAGATTATTTTGTGGTTCTTGTAGCTGACAGTAGTACGTCGCTGTTGTGCAAGTGTTCCGAGGTAGATAGGGTTACTCAGGAGCCTTCTTACAGTTTCCTTGCTCCAGAGTTTTGTGCAGGACGCTATGTTTTCTTTTCCTATCCTCTTATAATAATACTCAGACGGAGACGGAATGTTCTCAGCGTTCAGAATCTTGGCTATCTTGCTCATACCTATACCCTTTACCCTCAGTTCAAATATCCGGCGAACGATAGGTGCTGTTTCAGGATCAATAACAGGGGTGTGCTTTTCATCATCAGACTTGAGATAACCGTATGCAGGAACAGCACTTTTGTATTTGCCTGCTTTGGCGTTTGCTTCAAGAACAGCCTTGATCTTCTTCGACGTGGAGGCACAATGCCATTCGTTGAAGATATTGACGATCGGCATCATGTCCATACCTGTACTCTGAGAATTAGCCGTGTCTACGTTATCTGAGAGGGCAATGAAGCGGATATTGTGCATCGGGAATATGTAATCCGTGAACTGACCAACCTGAATGTAGTTACGTCCAAATCTACTGAGGTCTTTACAAATAATGAGGTTGATCCTGCCCGTCTTTGCATCGTCAAGCATACGTTGTAAACTCGGTCTGTCGAAGGTCACGCCCGAAATTCCGTCATCGACGTATTCGTCATAAATCGTCCAGCCTTGCTTTGATACATATTCGGTGAGGATAGCCCTCTGATTTTCTATGGAGAGTGATTCTCCTGCGCGTTCATCATCTTTGGAAAGTCGCATATAGATGCCCACGCTGTAATTGTTCTGCTTTGGTAACATTGATACTCCTTTCTCCCAAAGCAGCTATCTTCAATATATACTATATTATAGCATAATTTTCCGGAAGAGTCCAGCGCTTTGGGAGTTATTTTTTCTTTTGTTCCGAATCTTTTTTTCAGGCGTGAAGAACTTCGTCCATTGCCTGATTGTAGGCGTTTCTGTATACAACTTCATCGAGGTCTTTCTTGCCCGTGTAATGGCTGATGATTATATATTTTCTCCCCTCGATTTCAAACTCTTGTTCCTGTGTCGGGCAGTCTCTGTACTGCTCGTTAAGTTCTTTTGCATTTGTAGTTTTCATTGTAATGTTCCTTTCTATCTCTCTGTAAGATTACAACTTGTGATTATGGCGTATAGGCGTATATTTGCCTTTGTTATGGGATTTTCGGCGTATATGCAGGGCGTATGATTTTGATAACGGCGTATTTTCATACGCTATTTTATATGGCATACGCTGTTACTATACGCTGATTATCCTTATTCTATGGGCTTTATACGCCTATACGCCGTTTTTGACGGTCAGCGTATATTACTGATAGCTGAATGTCAGCGAGATACCTTTGAAGCCCCTGACGTTCCTTCCGTTGCTGGCAATGTTGGTGGAATAATGCACTTTCAGCTTATCTTCATTCTGTCTTATCCACGAGATAAAAGTCTCTCGTTTCAAAGCGGTCAAAGCGTTATCCTCGCACCAACGACTGTAACTGTCATACAGTGCCGATGATGTCACGCACAGCTTTTCCCCATATGTTACACGGCTGTCGTCCGCAAGATATTCGGGGATATTACAGCTGTCCTGCATTGTTTCTTTGACATTCAGCTTTGCTTTGTCCGAGATCGTGAAGCGGTAATTATTTGCTATCAGCCTGCGGAGACCGTCGAACATCCAGCAGAATATCTTGTCTTTCTCGGCGATAAACTTGTCTGCGATGTGCGGATCAACAACTCGGTTCTCAGGCGGTGTCAGCGTTGTGAGAATGATCATACGGCGTGAAAATCCCTGACTCTTGTCATAGAGCGCTTTCGGACTGCCGTTGCCGAAACATAACAGACGGGTGTATAACAGAGCCTGTTCCGACTGCTTGCCTTTGGCTTCAACATCTATCGGTATCTCTGCCGTGACAAGGTTCTTGATATAGCCTGTGGACGGCAGAGCCGACATCTGCATATCATCATCGACCATTAGCAGTTTATCTTTCAGATTGTATCGGAAGAAGCGGTCATTTTCGATACGCTGAAAATTGCCCGTTATCATGTTGTCTCCGAATATTTCACGGAGAACAATAGCAATTCGGGATTTGCCCTCGCCGCCCTGACCGATAATGAACATCATCTTCTGACCTTTGGTGGACGGAATCAGCAGGTAGCCGAGATACTCCTGCAAGGTGGCGACATCTTCTGGTGTGAGAAGCTCCAGCAGGAAAGTCAGGAACTTTTCGGGATAATATGCACCACTGTTCCATATTTCAGGCTTGTACCACACATTCAGGCGGTTGATGCAGAATTCCTTTCGTGGATAGAAATTGCCGTTCAGGTCGATTTTTCCGTTCAGCAGATGTATGTACCTTGTGTCGGGCAGAAGCGGTTTGCTGTAACAGTAGTGACGGAGGGTGTCCATAATGAGCGTTACCTTCTTCGGAAGCCCAAACCATACCGCCTGCCTGAGCATTCTGTATATCTCGTTACCGAGAGCATTTTCATCAACAAGCCCGTCATAATCATAGAATCGTCCGCCGATACATTTCAGAGGGTGCTTCTCCGTGAACATTTTGCAGAACTTCATCTCGTTGATCGTCAGCTTGTCCACCATCCAGTCAGGTAACTCACGCTCCTGTTTTTTCTTTTCAGGCGGTGGTTCGGGAAGTGGTGCATCATTGGGAGTTTCATCAGGCGGCATTGCTGCAATATCCTGTTCCATTTCTGCTTCAACCTCTGCCCGCAGTCTTTCAAGTTCCTGTTCTTCATTCTCCCCATTCATCATGGATTCGTTTGTATTCTCGTTCAATCCTGTCTACCTCCGGTTTTATTTCTTCCTGGTACTCCTTATCGAAACTGCCCCACGTTTCAAGCATATACTCCGCATAGCCGATATTCTGCAAAGCGTACACGAAACGCCTGTCCGTTTCATCATCGGGACTTTTCGGAGCATAGCACATCTTGTACTTGTCCAGCAGAGTAAAGTACCTGAGCAGAGTATCATACATATGCTCCACTCTTGCTTGTTCGGCTTTTTGCCTGGCGATTTCCTGTCGCCGTATGTTGATTTTTTCCATATCAGGCGGCTTGTCAACATCAAGTCCGAGACCGAAATCACTGTTGATCTGCTTCACGGCTTCGATAGGTGTCAGCCTAAAAAGCTCCTGCACCAGCCTGATAACATCGCCGTGAGCCTGACAGCCGAAGCAGTAATAGTGATCTTTATACAGCTTGCAGGACGGGTGACGCTCCCGATGGAACGGACAGAGCGCCATGTTGCCTTGGTGGACCTCTACACCATAACTTCGGGCGGCGGTGGGGACGTCCACAAGTTCTTTTACTTCTTCAAAAATTGTCATGTTTAACCTCCCAATGACTTGAAACATATAGCGTTTTGTGCTATAATATATTTTGGAAAAATATTCGACAGGAGTGAAAACTATGCAGTGCGATTTCATAACCGTGACTGATTTACTGATGAATAATATGAGTTCATCAGTCACTATGAACTACAATAATCTTCTGAATACGCTTTTCGGCTCCTATCTTGCTGATACACATCTTTATGCTTTTGAACGTCCCGTTACATCTAAGCTCCATAGCGGTAAGATCCGTATTGATCCGGCTCTGAGCGAGTTTTATGTAAACGCTGACCGTTCAGTTATGTGCAGCGATATAAAGGAACTACTCCAATATATCTTTGATAAGCCCAATACATACAAAGAGCTGTATGAACTGATACAGTATGATGACAGCCTTTCCGTTCCGATGCGGAAGAATGTTCTCGGACGGGTATCAGCGCAGTATAGCGATGATACCTCTCTTGTGAATATGATCTATGAAGCAGTGTACATCGCCGTCACAAGGCAGTATGAGAACAGCGATTCCGGCTATGTTGCCCTGAGATATACAAGCGATATTTCCCTTATCGGTGATGCCCTGTTTGCTAACAGTGAGTACGTTTCTCCCTGTGATCACTTCTGCGGTCGTGATGCAGAGCTTGACGAACTTCATGCTATGGTGCAGGATAATTCCTCGGTCATCGTCACCGGTATGGCTGGCATCGGAAAGAGTGAGCTTGTCCGTGCGTATGCTCAGATACACAAATCAGAATACTCTCATTTCGGATACTACTTTTACAAGGGCAGCCTGAAATCTATCATTGCCAATATCATCAGCAATCCTGTTCTTATGAACGAGGACTTACGCTATCGTAAGAATCTCGAACTGCTTTCATCGCTCGGAAAGTCGGCGTTGCTTGTCATAGACAGCATCAATATCACTCCCGAAGATGATGATTGCTTTGAAGAAGTCTTAAATGCAGGCTGCAAGGTCATTTTTGTATCGAATTATTGTTATGACGGTTACTGCACCTATGACCTGAAAGAATTCCGCTCGGCTGATATATCACTGGAGCTTATCAGTAAATTCTATGATTACAAGCCTGATGAGCGTGATGCACTTATCAGCATAATTACCGCAGTCGGCAATCATACATTCTGTGTTTATCTTCATGCAAGAGTTATGGGTAAGGGATTGTATACTCCGAAAACGCTTGCCAAAAAGCTGAGATATGATAACGGTTTCTGGTCTATTGCCGAACGCTTTGCCGCTACCAAAGATAAACATTCCAAAAAGAAAACATATTACGATCATATCAGAGAACTGTTTCATATTATGGATATTCCCGAACGACACAGGCAGATACTTACTATGATGATCGTTGCACCATATCAGGGAGTTCGCAAAGACTTCATGGCAAAGCTCATGTGCTTGCGGAGTATGGTCATTATTGAAGATCTGATAGAAGTCGGTCTGATACAGGAATATGATAACGGCACGATCACGCTCCAGACGATCATTCGTGAACTTGTGAAGTCTGAGCTTGAACCTGACAGTGATAACTGCGCTCCGCTGATTGGATCTATCCGTGCTGTCTGCTTGAATGAAGCTCTTGCTATGGATATTGAAACAGACAGAATGCACGATATCATTGCGGTGGCAATACAGAAAATCAATTTCAGACCAATGGATAGCTATGTGCCGTTTCTTCACGACTGCTATAAGTTTTCTGATCGTTTCGGCATCAGCTATTATACAAGTTTCCTTATATTGCAGGAAAAAGGTCTGCATAATTCCCGTGATGCAAAGCAAAATACATTCGTACTTTCCGATGAAGCATCTTTTGAGATGATGCAGGGCAACCGTGATAAAGCTATTGAATTACAGGAAAAAGCCGTAAGGCGTTCACAGGAATGCGATGATATTATGTTGCAGGCAAATACCGTGAACACCTACGGTTATTATCTGAATCTTGCTGACCGAAAGGAAGAAGCTCTGAAAGCTATGCAGACAGGAATGGCTCTGCTGTCGAAACTCGATGATGACGGCACTTTTTACTTTGATAAGTACCGTGCAATCATCAATTATGCCGATCTGCTGTTCTCCCTCGGTCAGACCGATGAAGCGATACGGAAGGTATCCGCTGCCAAAAAATCATTGCAGGAGTCAGGCTTACAAGATACCGAGATATATGCCGACTGCTTGTATTCCCTCGGTCTGTATCATGTTTGTTTGAATGATACCTCGGCAGGTGATGAGCTTGTGAGTGCATTCCGCATTTTTTTTGACCTCTACGGCAGGGATTCGGATTTCGTTCAGGCAAGAATTGCCGAAGTTCGTGGCTATATTGAAAATGCCTATAACAGCATTATCCAAAATGACCAGCTAAAGCAATTACTCGGAGAATGATGTCTACTGCCACCAGGACAGGTGAAGCATAATACAGCAAATCCCTGAACGTCCTTACCTTGCGAAAACGCTCCACCGACCTTGCGATCTTCTTTAAAGCCTTTTCCGCCGCTGCTGTTGCCGATTTCACGCTGTTGGTGCAGGAAGTTATATCCTTCTCCATTTGATCGCTGTTTGCCTGCACATATTGCATCAGCTCGTTGATAGCTTCCTTTTCCTGCTTTTTAAGGTTGTAATAGATGTTACCTACCGCCAGGTTCGTTACGTTTTCTACGTTTTTTGCGTACATCTCTTGCAGGTTCAGGTTGTGGCTTGCGCTTTCGTTCAGGCGTTCCATTTCGCTGTTCATACTCTCGGAATAGATCTTCAAAAGATCGCACATCTCCAGAACTGCCGATGCCATCAGAAGAACTCTCTCGTCCACTTTGGCGTTCTGAGTGTTCGCCCCTGATTGATCTAACAGTTGATGTACCCTCGCCCTGATGTTGTCTATTCCCTGCGGAAGTGTCGGTGTTGGTGTCGGAATTTTCTCCGGCTCGTATTCCTCCTGCACTTCCCGTGATGAATGCGGACTGCTGTTCTTCTGTTTCAATCTTTCCACCTCTCTGTGAAGTTTTTCCCGTGAGAAGAATGCCCATTCCTCTTTCTTGGGTTCTGTCTGCGGTTTGCCTTTCGGCTCTTGTGGTAACTTCTTCGAGGTCTCGTTCTTCTTGTCCTCGCCCAATCTTGGTAAGCTCATATTTGATTCCTTTCACTGTATATTTATCACCCAGCTTACTGCCCCTGACCGAGACAAGTTTACCGCTTTTGTCGGTAAAGTTCGGGTGACGGTAAGATATGGTGTTGCCCTTGACACGGCACTCAACATGATAATGCTTCATGAGGGCATTCACCACATCTTCTAAGGTTCTGTTGTTCGGGTCGGCGCACTCGATACGAATGACCTCTCGAAGCTCATCTTTGAATGTTTCCTTACCTTTGGATTTCATCTGTTTTTCGGCAAAGGTTTCCTTGTCACGGTCGGGATTTTCATTGAAATAATCTTTCCGAACGGAATTGGTAAGCCCTCGCTTCATGCATTGCTCTCCGAAGAATTCACACATATCATAGAGGTCACGCTGGTTGCGGCGGTATGCTCTGCCTGTCTCGATATGACAGTTGCCTATCAGAAAATGAACATGCTTGTGCGGTTTATCAGTATGAACAGCAAATAGCACCTCATATCCCTGAAAATACTTATCAGCGAACTCCTTTGCGATGCGAAACACTTCATCATAGGTGAGCTTGTTGTTATCGTCGGGAGAGAAAGATATTGACATCTTAAAAGCAAGATTATTCTTGCCGTTCGGACGTTTACCAAACAGGTTCCTTGTCATGAGAACATCACGGGCATAGTTATCACGATCGCAGTTAATGCCCCAATAGAGGTTGGGTGCAGTCTTTACCACTCCGTCCCGTATCTGCTCAGGCAGTCTGCCCAGCATATAGTCTGCTGCCTTTTGAAGCTGAACGGCTGTTTTGCAGGGCTGATAATCGACATTGACGTTCCCGAACATTATTTAATGCCCTTTATGCTGAACTTCGGGTCGCTGATGAAGTCGGCAAGCTGTTCCATGACCTTATCATTAGTACGGCGAATAGCTCCGATCTCGGCTCTGACCTTATCGTCCTGTCCGATGTTTGAGAAGTAGGCAAGCTGATTGAGGTTTGTACCTATCTTCCTGATCTCATGGATAAGAGGGTTGATGCTCTCCTCGATAGAGTAAATACGCACCTCACTGTTGCGTATTGCCTGCATCAGATAGTCGGTCTTGCTCAGACCGCTGGCTTCATGCTTGGTATTCCAGAGCTTAAGCTCTTCATCAGTCAGTTTCAGACTGATAGAGTGATAGCGTTTGCGATTAACCATTGTCGCTCCTTTCTGCCGCTGTGCGGCTCTTAGGGGAAGGTCTCGGAGGGGGAACGTCTCTGAGCAGGTAGCCGATGTGTCACTACATCGGTCCTACCTGCCCGGCGCAAATCCGAGCCGGATTCTCGTCTTGTTCCTACAAGACTTTCGACCTCCGTGTCGAATTTGAGCCTCGCCCGACTGGCGTTAGGCGCTCGATCCTGCAAATTCTTCATGATATTTGCAGGATTTCTTTTTACGCATAAAATGCTATCAGGCATTTTTGCGATATGCACCTTGCTTTTTCATCATATATCATTTCACTTCCGAAACAATATTCCCCGATATATGTTTGTGTGTATTAGTAAATCAACCGCCGATAAAACCGAAGTCGATGGCAGAATAGTCCACATTATCGCCGTCATCGGTGCTTTTGCTGCTTTCCGTTTCTGCGGAAACAGCAGTCTGCGGTATCGGCATCGGATATCCTGCGTTCAGGTTCAGCATCAGACTTGCAAGGAATTTTGGCATTTCAGCGGTGAATGCCTTGCCAACTTCAGTTACGATCTGCTCGACAAAGCGTTCCTCACGCTGACGGGTCTCAAAGTACGGATCGTCAGCAAGTCTTCCCATACGGTCGAAGTAGTCATTGACCGCCCTGACAACAGCAGTGTTTCCAGACTTCACCTTATCTTTATCAATGCTGTGCAGATATTCCCACGCCTTAGCGTGTTCGGGATTGTCAAGGTTGAAGCGAAAACATGTCATCTTCACCATATCACTTGCCCTCCCTCCTGAGTTGTGCAACAGCAAATTCCTCGTAGCCCTTAGCCGATGCACATATATCTCCGATGATCGTCACACGGTCATGCTCGTATGTACCGAAGTTCTCAATGAGCTTACCGCCGCCGCCCGTGATGTAAAGTCTCATCATTTTCGGGTCATACTCATACTTGCGGAGCAGAGAGAAAATACCGTCAGCATAATCCGAGATAGCCTGTCTGAGAACCTCTGCATACTCGCTGTCGATGTCAGCCTTGCCGTAGCGAATCATACTCTGAATGATCGTCTCGTCAACGGTCACGCTTAGCTTGTTCATCATGGCGTTGGAAGCTGCCTTAACGCACTGATTCACACCCATTTTCTCGGTGTAGCTCTGCGTAGTGATCGGCTTGCGGTTGTTGATTTTCATTATGTTGACCGTTCCGTTGCCGATGTCTGCGAGCATATTCAGCCCTGTCATGTCTTTCAGATACGGGACAACGGCGGCATAGCCCTGCGGAAATACGGAACAGCCTATAATGCGGACGGAGTAGAGTTTGTCCTCATACTTGAAGTCCACGCTCTCATGCTGGAGCATATACTTGCGGAAGTCCTCGCGCTGGCGGTTTACCCAGGTCAGCGGCAGTCCGACTACAAGGTGTACATCTGCGGAAGTGATGCACTCACGTTTCAGCTCACGGGCGATGCCCATAAGGGTGAACAGGTAGTTGTCATTGTCCTGCCACTTATCGGGCAGATACTCCTTGTGTCCCTCACCTATAAGATAGTAGCTGCCGTCATAGTACAGCGTGTTCTTGGTGAAAGTCGGTGCGGCATCGAGCTTAGTGATGCCTGTTGGTGTGACCGTATTGGCGGTCTTGATATTCCCGTAACCGTGGTCGATGCCTACGATCAGGAAGTTGTTGTATCTTTTCATTTGATACCCTCCATATATAAATGTTATAGTCGGCTCTGAGATATTGTCGCTATCTCCTGAACCTGAGAATAGTATATATCTTTTTTTGGGGCTTAGGGTTGTTCGTGAGTTGTTCGTCAGTTGCAGGAAAAGCGGTAAAAAAATGTTTCTTACAAATATTACGATGATCATGCGGGGTTTGTTGTTGGTTATACACAAATATATAAACAGCTATTGACAAGTGACCTATCGTTCGCTATAATAATTATAGTAGGTGAACGACAGGTCACTATTTGCTGCAGGAGGTAATTATGGCAAAGGATACAAAGGAAAGAATACTTGATGAAGCGCTGCGGCAGTTTTCGCAGAAGGGTTATGACGGCACGAATATCCGTGAGCTTACCGCTTCGCTGGGGCTTGTTAAGTCGTCGATGTACAAGCACTTTAAGAGCAAGCAGGATATCTGGAATGCGCTTCTTGACAAGATGATCGTGTATTATGCAGAGCGCTTCGGCTCGGCAGAGAACCTGCCTCCTTTTCCGGATACATTGGAAGGGCTTGTTGCAATGACGATGAAAATGGCGGATGTTACGATACATGATGAAATGATAATAATGACAAGAAAGCTGCTTACCATTGAACAGTTTCGTGATGAACGGGCAAGGGAGCTTGCGACAAAGCATTTTATGACAGGTCTGACAGATATGTTCACGCATATTTTTGAGGGCATGATGAACAAGGGGCTGTTGCGGCAAGATGACCCGGAAATGCTTGCCTTTGCTTATACAGCACCAATTTCAGCACTGATACATCTTTGTGACCGAGAGCCGGATAAAACTGACGACGCAATCGCGCAGATCGAAACGTTCAGCCGCCATTTTATCGGGACTTATGGAGTGGAGTAGAAAGTTTTATTCCGAAACTCGTGATGAAACTTGCAGGTGCGGTATGTGATTTTACTGAACCTATAATCGGGCAAAATAAATTGTTTTTTCCGGTGTAATGAATGAATAGTTGCTTTTTCGACGGATTACTGCTCATTTCTGAAAATGGTGCTGCGGCAGAAAGGAAACAACAATCGAGCGCTTCACAGAGAGTGGTGACTGCGAAATCATGTATTGCCGATCAACCGATTGGGACAAGTAAGGAGGTCTGAAAGGAATGTTCATTGCGGATATGATTGCACCATGCGGACTGGACTGCAGCATCTGCAAGCGTGCACTGACTGAAACCGGCCGCTGTGCCGGATGCCGTGGTCCAAACGACAACAAACCGGAGTTTTGTTCAGAGAGATGCGGTATCATTCTGTGCAAAAAGAGAAAGTCGAACGGGTATTCATTCTGCGATGAGTGTCCGGATTTCCCTTGCGCCGATGTCATGGAAAAGGAGACTCGGTATGGATCGCAGTACCCGCTCCGCGAGTCCCCGTTGGAGAATCTGCGGTTCATCCGGGAGGCAGGAATGTCCGCTTTTCTGGAGCGCGAGCGGAAGCAGTGGACATGTTCCGTCTGCGGAGGTATCATCTGTGTCCACACAGGTGTGTGCAGCGATTGTGGTAAGCAGTGCGCCGATTCAATGAAGCACTGATGCAAAGAGGGAGATTGGAATGCAGGAGATCACATTTGAAAAAGGAAACGAACTGTATCTGAAGGATTGCAGGGACGCACTATGTCAGTCCATACTCGGCGAAAGATACTTTTCTTCGCCTGGAAGTGCGGAAGACGCGATCCTTGAAGGGATCCGCCAAGAGAATTTGTATGTGGCGTTCATCGGTGAAGAATGCGTTGGCTTTACATATATCATTCCCAAAGGAGCGTTTCACAGTTTTCCATACCTGCATATCATCGCCGTGAAAGAAGAATACAGGAACAAGGGGATTGGCAAGACTCTGTTGGATTTTTCTGAAAATATCGCGTATAAAACGGCAGATAAGTTTTTCCTTGTTGTCGCAGATTATAATCCAAATGCAAAGCGGTTCTATGAAAGAAACGGCTATCAGCAAGTCGGGGAGATTCCGAACCTGTACCGTCCCGGAGTCACGGAATACATGATGGCAAAAGACCTGAACGAGTATTACCTATAATTACGAAAAATCAAGATCTGGAGAAAAGAAATAAATGATAATCAGAGACTTTGAACCGAAATATACAGAGGAAGCAGCGGAAATTGCCCTTGCCGCATATAATCTTGAGAGAGCATTTACACAGGAGCTTCCGGAAATATCAGACAATCCGATACTGAAACAATTATCCGGAAACGGATTCGGTGTTGCAGCATTTGAAGGCGGAAAAATAGTCGGATTTCTTTGCAGTGTGGAACCGTTCGAGAATGCTTTTCGTTCCACTGATATGAGAGGAGTTTTTTCACCAATGGGTGCAAATGGTGCAGTTATGGAAAATCACGGCAGAATCTATGCAGCAATGTATCAGGCAGCCGCAAAAAAGTGGGTAAAAGCCGGAGCAATGTCACATGCCATATGTTTATATGAACATGATGAGGAAGCAAAACAGCAGCTATTTCGTTATGGTTTTGGCATGAGGTGCGCAGATGCCATTCGTCCGATGAAAACAATGGACTGCGATTCATGCAGCGGATATGAGTTTCTGGAATTGCCCAAGGAAGACTATTCATATATCTATCCGTTGCACCTTGCACTTAATGAGCATTACTGCTCCAGCCCATTTTTTGTGAATCGGAAAGCGGATTCACAGGAAGAGTTTCTGGATTCTTCGGAAAGAAATAAGGTACGTTACTTTGCTGCGAAGACAGGCGGAGAATTATGCGCATATATGGAAGTGTCAGAAGAGGGCGAAACATTCGCTGCGTCCGGGGATTTTTATCGTCATATCACAGGGGCATATTGTATTCCGGAACACAGGGGCATAGGTGTATACAAGAACCTGCTGAATTATGTCATCAACACCTTGAAAGCAGAGGGATATACAAGACTTGGCGTGGATTTTGAAAGCATCAATCCGTCAGGCAGCAGGTTTTGGCTGAAGCATTTTCATGCCTATACCAACAGTGTTGTGCGCAGGATAGATGAGCGGATCATGCAGAGAGCTTCTCTGATATGAGTCTTATCCGGTGAAACAGGTCGTGGCTCTTGCTCGTGTCAATGCCGAGCAGGATAAGGATATGAAAGCGGTGATAGCCATGTCATATATGACCGGAACGATCACCAAAGAGATGTAGTTATGGAAGGAAAGCTGACAGTATATTTTGACGAACCGTTCTGGGTAGGAGTATTTGAACGCTGTGATAACGGTAAGCTGTCTGTGTGTAAGATCACATTTGGTGCAGAGCCGAAGGAACAGGAAATATATGCGTTCATACTCAGATATTATACTGAACTGCGTTTCAGTCGGAAAGTAAATATAGACAAGCGCAAAGCGGCGGATAATCCCAAGCGCAGACAAAGGAACGCAAGAAAACAGATGGAGCAAACGGGCATCGGCACAAGATCGCAGAGGGCTTTGCAAATGCAGCTTGAACAGAATAAACAGGAGCGCAAGGTCAAGAGCCGTGAACAGAAGCTTGCAGACAAGAGACGGATATTTGAAATAAAGCAGCAAAAGAAAAGAGAAAAGCACAGAGGGCGATGATACAATGGCTTATTGGTCAGAAAGCATAAATTCTTTTCCGATTATGAGAAAGCAAAAGAATGGCTGTGCGGAGACCGATACTGACAAATCGGGGGGTGTAAGGAGGATCAAGATGAAAGAAAACATCGTACAGAAGCTTACATCAAAAGATGATAGATATGCCTGTGCCTTTACTGATAGAATTGTTGCAGAAAGCAATGATACAGATAAATGGTATGAATACTTTGAGGAAGTTGCTTCGTTGCTTGACCATCCAAAGTCATTGGTAAGAAATCGAGCTTTGCATATCCTTGCAGCAAACGCACAGTGGGATGAAGAAAACCGGTTCGATCTCATCCTGCCGGATTATCTGAAACACATCACCGATGAAAAGCCCATCACCGCCCGACAATGCGTGAAGGCACTTGCTCAAGTGGGACTGGCAAGGCCGCAGTATATCCCGCAAATTCTGTCTGCTCTGCGCAGCGCTGATTTGTCCAAATACAAAGACAGTATGCGTCCGCTGATTGAAAGGGACATGGAAGAAACGGAAAAGATACTGATAAATTCAGGTTGAGCAGTTTATTTATTACGGTTTGCTTGGCCATTATTATAGAGAGCAACGACATATTTCAGTTTAATAAGAAAGGAACATACATGAGATTAAAAAATATTCTGATAGTTGTTAAAGACATAGAGAGAGCCAAACAGTTCTACCATGATCTGTTCGGTCTTGAAATGATCCTTGACAATGACGGCAATATGATACTGACGGAAGGGCTCGTGCTGCAGGAAGAAAAATACTGGAAAGAGTTCATCGGGAGAGCTATAATTCCGGAGAACAATTCCTGCGAGCTATATTTTGAAGAAGCCGACATTGAAGGCTTTATCGAAAGGCTTGAAAGGTATTATCCGGAAGTGAAATATGTCAACAGACTTATGATGCATAGCTGGGAACAGAAGGTCATACGCTTTTACGACCCGGACGGAAACTTAATTGAAGTAGGAACACCGATGTAAAATGGCAAATATCATAACTTTGTTCAGAATAATGTATAGCATTGCTATGCTGTTCTTTCCGACATTATCGACAACATTTTATGCGCTGTATATCGCTGCCGGATTCTCGGATATGATCGACGGTGCGGTTGCAAGGAAAACAGATACCGTCAGCAAGTTCGGCTCGCAGCTTGATACGTTCGCAGATATTCTGTTTGTGGTAGTATGCCTGATCAAGCTGCTTCCGGTACTGGATATTCCGGTCTGGCTTTATATATGGATATTAGTCATAGCATTTATTAAAGTGGCGAATATCGCAGTTGGATACATCAGACAGAAAGCGTTTGTTGCTGTTCATTCCATGATAAACAAAGTGACCGGATGCTTGCTTTTCTTATTCCCGCTGACGCTGACATTTATTGATCTGAGATACAGTGCAGTATTTGTTTGTTTTATCGCAACAGCAGCGGCAATATATGAAGGATATCTGATTCAAGCAGGAAAAACGACTTAGCGGGAAATGTTGATTTAACGGAGATGAAAAAATGAGCGTAAGAGAGATCAATCCTGAAGAAACAACAAGAGCGTCAGCATATAAATTATGGATGAAAGCACCAAACCCTATGGTGACATTCTTTAAGACATTTGATGTGATGCCCATAATAGACAAGAGCAGAATGACAGGTATGAAATTCAATATGCTGCTCGATCATTGCATAGGCAAAGCGGCAAGCTCTATTAAAGAGTTTTATTTCCTGCCTGTTTGCGATAAGCTGATGCAGTACGATAAGATAGCAGTCAATACGATCGTAAAAAACAAAGAGGGCGAAGTGAGTTACTGTGACATTGCTTACACCGATGACCTCGAACAGTTTAATGCGGATTATTAGCAATATACGAAACAAGTTCATGACACCTGTTCGGATCATGACTTATCGGAAGAATATATGGTCATCGGCACATCTGCCATTGTAGAGACCGAAATTGATGGTGCTGTCGGAATGTACAGCGGTATTTTCAATAATCCGTTTATGATTTGGGGGCGATACAGGCTTGATGGTGACAAAGCGTTATTGCCTGTTTCTTTTCAGTTTCATCATACGCAAATGGATGGTGCTCATGCGGGGGCGTTTTTAAGAAATCTGGAAGAAGAAATCGGCAAATTACGATCATCATAAAAAACTTTTGTAAGATGTTCGGCAACAATGCAGAGATTGTAACCCCACCGAAAAAACGTAAAGGACGATGATAGACGTATCATCAAAAAAACGCCGATATTCCGATGATGACACGCTCCGTGTCGCCGATGTGACGCAGCGGTTCTTTACATTTTCACAGTTCCATGGTATCCTGAAATCAGCCGAAAGGCAATGAACGAAAGGATCTGATGTAATGGAAAAGAATGGAAGAAAACTGCTGTTTGCAGGCTTTGGGTTTATGGCAGCGTTTATCATCTGGACGATGCTGATACAGACGGTGGACGTGCAGCCTGTCGGGCAGAACGGAACGAACATCGGCTTTGCCGGATTGAATCAGTGGTTCCATAAGATGACTGGCGTGCATATGACGCTCTACACGGTCACGGACTGGCTGGGACTGGTTCCGATCGCTGTCTGTATGGGGTTTGGCGTGCTCGGATTTATTCAGCTTGTCAGAAGAAAAAATCTGTTCAAGGTGGACGGAGATATCCTGCTGCTGGGGGGATTTTATATCCTCGTGATCGCAGGCTATCTGATCTTTGAGATGATACCGATCAACTACCGCCCGATTCTCATTGAGGGAC
>CANQXX010000008.1 GCA_947627905.1 uncultured Clostridia bacterium | reverse complement strand
CCCGCGCCCTTCTTTCCTTTACCTCACCTCTTTTCCTGCTAAGCTCGTTCGTTCAGGCACTTTTGCAAAAACTTTTTTCTAAACTGATTTCAGTGATATCATTTCAGAAAAGCGGTTTTTTCAAACAATACTGATTTTTGCGAGCTTGGGCGAAAGGGGTTAGGATAAAGGAAAAAGGGATGCACGAAAACCGACGCAAGCGTCGGTTGGAAAGACCATAAAGGGAAGGGGAAAACCGCCGCGTTCTTTAGGCTTCCCGGTTTCCCCCTTCCCTTTTGGTTTGTCCCCTCGTTCGTCGAATAACTAAAGACGCAAACCATTAAAATTTTTTCCTTACATAAATATAGTTTTTGCTGCGTTAAATTAAAATTTAGTATTGAAAGTTTAACGCCAAACATACCCGCCCCCTTGAGGGGGCTACACGTTCAAACGGCTTACTATTTAAACTTACTTTGGGGGTGACAAAGCCCGCGGGGGCTTCCCCGCTAAATTATCATTTATTGTTAAAAGTTTTGTATAATTCTTTATCGGAATAAATATTATTTTTTTCGGCGTCCGATAATTGACTTATAATTCTTTTCCTGTATTATCCTGCCTATGGGTGCGGACAATACGCCGGCGGCAAAACCTATGATCCACACATATTTCCAGCTTATAAAAGATCCGACAAGGCAGATGACGGCAATAATAATTATCCAGTAAGCAGCCTGAAATTTTCCGCATGATATGTTCAGTTCATCTATAACATCTATACTGTCGGCGGAATGGGGAGCATTTTCTATAAATTCTGCCGCCCCGACAGTTCCGGAACAAGAACGGAAGTCAGTGCTGCATTTTTCTGCTGCTCTGACGTATTTATCGCTGCCAAGTATTTTATTTACGGCAGAACGTATACCGTCGGCAGTATCATCGGCAAGCATGATCCCTGCGCCTGCTTCTGCCGTTCTCCTTGCCACGGCAAGCTGTTCGCCTGTCTGCGGATAAAGCACCATAGGCGCAGCCATGTAAAGACTTTCGGATACGCTGTTCATTCCGCAGTGGGTAATAAAAACGTCTGCTTTTGAAAGGATATCAAGCTGATCTACATATGGATATATTTTTATATTGTCCGGCAATTTGCCGTATGCTCCGGGATCTGCTGTATTTCCGCAGGATATGATAACATCGGCATTCTGCACCGCCAGCGCTTCTATACATTTGCCGTAAAAATCGGGACGGTCGTTGATCACCGTTCCCAATGATATGTAGATCAGCGGTCTGTCTTTATTTTTGTCCGGTAATTTTTTTGAAAATACCGACGGACCGACAAAAGTATAATGTCCGGAGAAACTTTCCGAATACGGCTGAAAACTCTGCGAAGTATAAACGACAGAGTCCGTTTTGTTATCGCTCTGTATAAGAGAAAGTACATTTTTTACATGATATCCGTATGGTTCAAGTTTTTTCAGTTCTTTAGATATTTTCGGAAGTCCGAAGATCATATCCGCCAGTTCGCCCGGCGAATTTTTCATATATTTTGAAGAAAGCTGATTAAATGCAAAAGTGCTTGTCGATACCACCATCGGCACATTATGTTTCCATGCGTTTAATTTGCCCCAGAAGCAGACCGAATCTGTATACACAACGTCCGGACGGAAAGTTATAAATTCCTTTTCAAGGAAGCTGTTCATATTCATCGTTATGCGTATATCCTGTATTGTCATTTCTGTGGTGGATACGTTTTTCAATCTGTTTTTTTCCTGCTCCGTAAGTTCCGGCAGAAATTCATCACAGGATACAAATTCTGCTCCTGCCGCAGAAATTTTGCTTTCAAATTCATTGAAAGAATAAAACCTGACTGCGTTGCCGCGCCTGACAAGTTCCGCTGCAACAGGGAGCATGGGATTTGTATGACCGTGCGCAGGGATACAGAAGAAAGCTATTTTTTTCAATCTTCATCACCTTCTTCTTTGCCGTATGCTATGCCGAACAACTCGGCAAAAGCTCCTTTGGGAGGGATAGCTATACCGCGCTGCTCATCGCCGAGAAGAAGCAGTGTATCTCCCGGCTTTATGCCGAATATATCACGCGCTTGTTTTGGTATCACTATCTGTCCTTTTTCGCCGACGGTAGCCGTCCATGCATATTTTCCTTCCGGTCTGTTCATATTTATCACCTTTTAAGTATGATTTGTATAACTTATTATACTTTACTGACTTTTAAAAGTCAATATTATCACTAAATTTTCACTTATTTTTCATATTATTATCACATAAAAATTCTAAAGCCAACCTTTTATTATTACATAGTATACAAACGGTCCGGTACAAGTATATCCCGTACCGGACCGTTAAAATTATTAACCCTTTACCGCTCCTGCTATAACGCCCTCGATAATATATTTCTGACTGAATAAATAGAAAATTATTATCGGAACTATCGCAAGCACCAGCATTGCCATAAAACCGCCCCAGTTTACCGAGCCGTAAGCTCCCTGCATGGCTATCTGTATAGCCACCGGAAGAGTTTTGTTCTGCGTTCCGAGAATAAGATACGGCAGAAGATAATCATTCCATATCCACATGGCGTTCAGTATCGTGACCGTTATTACTGTAGGTTTCAGTATTGGGAACACTATACGGAAAAATGTCTGTACCGGCGTGCAGCCGTCGATCTCGGCAGCTTCTTCAAGATCCACAGGTACGCTTTTTATAAATCCGCTGAGCATAAAAACCGACAGCCCCGCTCCAAATCCAAGATATACAAATATTATCCCTACAGGATTATTGAATTTTATTTTTGTAACAACATAGGTCATGGTATACATTACCATCTGGAAAGGAACTATCATACTGAAAACAAACATACTGTAAAGTATTTTTGTAAACTTATTCTTTACACGGACAAGATACCATGCGGTCATTGAGCATAAAAGCGCGATAATAAGCACCGAAAACACCGTTATAAAAAGCGACCGCAGAAAAGCTCCGCCGATACCTGCGCTTTTTATTCCGGTGACGTAATTTTCAAATCCGGCAAATGTCTCAGATGTAGGAAGCCTGAACGGACTGCCCATTATACTGAATTTTGTTTTGAACGAATTTATAAAAACTATAAATATGGGGAACAGAAATATTGCCGAAAGTATTATCATAAGAATGAAAATTACCGTTCCGCCAAATTTTTTTCCTGCCGTCATCAGCTTTCTACCTCCTTGCTGCCGGTAAATTTAAGCTGTATAAATGCAATCATGGCAACTATGATAAAAAATATCACAGCCTTTGCCTGACCGACGCCCTGCCAGCCGGCGCGCCCATAGAAAGTATTGTATATGTCAAGAGCAAGCATTGCTGTCTTTCTTGCAGGAGCACCTGCGGTAAGCGCAAGGTTCTGGTCAAACAGCTTAAAAGAATTTGTCAGCGTCAGGAATGTGCATATCGTTACGGACGGCATCAGCATCGGGATAGTAACGTGCCTGAGTGCCTGTCCGCGGGTAGCTCCGTCTATCTCTGCGGCTTCGTTAAGGTCTTTGGGAATATTCTGCAATCCGGCAATATAAATTACCATCATATACCCGATGAGCTGCCAGTTGGTAAGAATCACAAGTCCCCAGAAGCCGTATTTTGCGCTGTAGCTTATATCCACGCCGAAATAACTCAGAACGCCGTTTATAATAAGGTTCCATATATATCCCAGCACGATGCCGCCTATAAGATTTGGCATAAAGAATATGGTGCGGAATATATTTGTTCCCCGCAGAGCTTTTGTAAGAGCAAGTGCAATAAGAAAAGCAAAAACATTTACGGTTATGACCGAAACAGCCGTAAAAAGCACCGTGAACCACAGCGCATTTATAAAATCACTGTTGCCGAATACCCTGACATAGTTATCAAAGCCTGTCCATTTTGCATTTTCAACGGTGGTAAATTTGTTGAACGACAGGTATATGCCCATAATGAACGGTATAACAAAAGCCATTGCAAAAGCAAGAAGCGTCGGCAGTACGAACAGGGGAAAATATTTTTTCATTTTTACCCGTCCTTTCCGGATCATTCAAGATGTTCGCTTTCGGTTTTCCAGCTTGATATTACAGTGTTTTTAACGCTGTCCCAGTCGGCGCTTCCCTGAGCGTACTGAAGAAGAGCCGCGCCGAAATCTTCCTTGAATGTCTGGCTCGGGAAAAGGGTGAAATTCCATGGGATATTGTTCTTTTCCGTATCGGCGGACCATTCAAGCACCTCTCTTGTGAGCGGGTCATCCGGCTTTTCGGCGTCCGCAAATGTGTCAAACGGAGCAATAAATCCAAGACTGTTGGTAACATAATTCTTTCCGCTTTCGGAAGAATACAGCCAGTAAAGGAAATCCGCCGCGCCTTTTTGTACGGCTTCGTCAGCCTGCGAATTTATGCACAGGAAATTTTCCGTGCCAATGCAAAGTCCCTGATCTTCTTCACCCGGAACGCCGGTGTAAATGGGAAGATATTTTATATTTTCCGCAGTTACCGTATTGCCTGTTATACCGTTTATCTGGCTCCACGCCCAGTTGCCGTTCTGTACCATGGCACATTCGCCGAGAGCAAATTCAGCCATGGATTCGTCGGTGATCTTTGAACCGAGCATTTTTCTGTCTACGGTGGAATTATTTATATACAGATCGAAAATATTTTTGAAATTATCGCCGTATTCAAATGTGATCTCCTTTGTGGCGTCGCTTGAAAGGTCAACGTTATTATTTTTAAATTCATAGTAGATAGGAATGTTTGCAAGGTGCGTCTGCCAACGCCAGTCATCGCCGGGTTTCAGGGAGGTGCTTGCAAAAACGCCTTTTATTCCGAGAGCGTCTTTGTTAGTCTGCATATCCTCAGCAAGAGCTTTCAGCTTTTCAAAATTGTCGATATCCTCCATGCTTTCAAAAGGGGTCGCCTTGCTTTCAAGAGCAAAATACCTGTCGGTTATTTCTTTATTGTAAATTATTCCGTAGCCCTCGACGGTGTAGGGGATACCATAGCATTTCCCGTCAAAGGAAAGAGCGGAATTTTTGTCCGTAAGGTGCTGATAAAGCTCTGTGCCGGTCAGATCTGCACAATAATCCTTCCAGTTGGAATATCCGCGCGGACCGTTGACCTGAAAAATGGCAGGCGCTTCGGAAGTCGCCATTTTTGCGCTAAGGGTCTGTTCATAGGTGTTATTTGCAGCTGTTTCAACGATCACGTTGTTTCCTGTTTCTTCCTTGTATGTTTTGACTATTTCTTCGTATGCGGTGGCAATTTCCGGCTTGAAATTAAGAAATCTGACGGCTGCGGTCTTTCCTGCTTCGTCGGAGCTGTCCGATGATGAGGTGTCTCCTCCGCAGCCTGTCAGCAACGATGAAGCCGTAATAGCTGCTATAATAAAGGCAAAATGCTTTTTCATATTTTACCGATCCTTTCATTTATCTGTATTTTTTGATATGTTCCCGGAATGTACGGGACCTTTTCAAATATATTATTTCATGACAGACAAAACTTATACAAATAAATGAATGAATATCCGAAAAAATTTGTGTAATTATCATTGCAGATGCGGTCTTATGCGGCAAAATTAGAAAAATTTCTGCAATTCAGCGGTTGTTTTTATCTTGTGAATTGACATCAGGCGTATTATCGTGCTATAATGAAATGTAACCATTTTCAGAAAGGAATGTTTTCCAATGAAATATATAAAAGTCTTTCTGGCGTTCTTAATGTCGGCGCTGATGATGACTTCCTGCGTTTATGTAAATTACGAGCTTGAAGAAAATTCCATGACTTCTCAGGAAAAAACGGAAGTTTCACAGACTTACGATATCACCGAGACTACCGAAACTACCGATAATACTTTCTTTGAAACGGAAACTTATCCGGAAGAAACCGTTTCCGTTACAGAAAGCACTTTGGAAGAAATTTCCGTTGAAAAAGACGGCAGCTACACATCTCCCGAAGATGTTGCTGAATATATACATAATTTCGGAACGCTTCCCGGAAATTTCATGACAAAATCAGAAGCTAAAAAACTTGGCTGGAGCGGCGGAGATCTCTGGAAGTATGCCGACGGAATGAGCATAGGCGGCGACCGTTTCGGAAATTATGAGGGACTTCTCCCCGAAGCCGAAGGACGTACTTACACCGAATGTGACGTTAATTACAGCGGCGGTTCGCGCGGTGCGGAAAGAATAATTTTCTCAAACGACGGTCTGATATTCTATACCGACGATCATTATGAGAGCTTTACTCAGCTTTATTAAGGACGGTTTAAAATGAAAAATATTATCATTGATCTTGGAAAATTTGAAGATAAGGACAGTTTTTACAGCTTTATTTCCGGAAAGCTGAAACTTCCGGAATATTTTGGCAGGAATGCAGACGCTCTGCACGATGTCCTTTCGGAGAGAAACGATTTAATAATTACCGTGATAAACGCTTCAAAGGCAGGGGAATGGGCAAGGCCTGTGATTGCAGCTCTTTCGGATATAGAGTATGTCAAATTTGAAAAAAGCGGCGCGGATATGAAGCGCTCCGACTTTTTCTATGAGCTTCCGGAGGAGCTTATTGCGCAGACTCCTATCGAGCCGCGTGACCATTCACGGCTTTTGAAAGTTGACCGTGTAACAGGCGAGGTGGAACATTCACATTTTTATGATCTGGGCAAATTCCTGAAAAAAGGCGATCTGCTGGTGATGAACGATTCCCGCGTTCTTCCCGCAAGGCTTTTTGGAGTAAAAGAAGGGACCGGCGCAGTCGTGGAATTTCTTCTGCTTGAGCAAAAGGGTGATAAGCTGTGGGAAACTCTTGTCCGTCCGGGAAAACGAGCCAAGCCGGGTACAAAATTTTCATTCGGCAATGGACGTCTTACCTGTGAAGTGCTTGAAACCGTAGAAGGCGGCAACCGCATTGTAAAATTTGACTGTGAAGATAATTTCTTTACAGCCTTGGAGGACGTTGGACAGATGCCTCTTCCACCGTACATTACCGAAAAACTGGAAAACAAGGAACGGTATCAGACCGTTTATTCAAGGGAATTAGGCTCTTCGGCGGCACCGACGGCAGGATTGCATTTTACAAAGAAAATGCTTGAAGAACTTAGCTGTCAAGGCATAAACCTTGCGTATGTAACGCTCCATGTGGGGCTTGGAACGTTCCGTCCTGTAAAGGAAGAAAATGTAATTGACCATAAAATGCACAGCGAACACTTTTTCATGCCGGAGGAAACGGCAGAGCTTATCCGCAGGACAAAGGCGTCCGGCGGACGGGTCATAGCCGTAGGAACTACTTCATGCCGCACACTGGAAAGCATAGCGGCAAAATTCGGAGAGATCAGAGCCTGCGACGGATATACGGATATTTTTATCTATCCCGGTTTTGAATTTAAGGTCCTTGACGGACTGATAACAAATTTTCATCTGCCGGAAAGCACCCTGATAATGCTTGTGTCCGCATTCCTTGGCTATGAAAATACCATGAATGCTTATAAAAAAGCCGTCGAGGAACGTTACAGATTTTTCAGCTTCGGCGATGCAATGATTATACTTTAAGGAACGCTTATAGAAAGTGTTGAGTTGAAATTGCTGAAAAATCAGCCTTTGCTGCGACATATCCATAAAAAGATCCGCTCCATTTACATGGAGCGGATCTTTTGCTTTATATAATGATCATGTTCAGGACTTGTCATTCTTGTCGAAATAAACAATGCCAAGACCAACAGTACTCATATAGCACCTGCCGTAAATATTCATATCGCCGCAGACAAATTCGCCGTTTCCGGTGCCGCCGAAATTGTGGAGATCGTCATTTACTCTTGTCCATGACGCGCCGTTGTCCTCTGACATATAAAGCCCTTCCTCTTCGGCATCCATTGTCATCCCCCAGATGTAGATAACGAGCGGATCACCGTCGTTTCTGGCTTTTCCGAGACCTACAGCTTCACATTTCTTTATTCCGGGAACAAGCTCAGCCGATTCGCCGTGATCCTCCGAAAGAAGAAGTCCTGCGCCGTTTGCGATAAATATTCTTCCCTCTGTGGTCGGGTCAACGCATATCCTGTTATAGCTCGGCGCAATTGCTGAATTGCGCTTGAAAGTTTTTCCACCGTCAGAACTTATATAAATGGAGCTGTTTCCGCAGCCGTAAACGTAATTCGGATCGTTCGGGTCGCCGATAAGATACAGACCGGATACGACAGCCCCCTCGGAGGTATTCCATGTTGCTCCGAGATCGTCCGTCCAGTAGACGTTCATGCCGTTTTCCGGCGACCATGTGAGTATTGAACCGTCGGCGTTGAAAGCAATTTTTCCGCCGTAAAGATTTTTGCCCGGTTCGGGAGATTTAGTTATCCTCTTCCATGTTTTTCCTCCGTCCGTGGAACAGGTGAAAGCCATTCCGGAATCACTTCCGCCTACTCTTGCGATCATATCGGTATTCTTTGCCGCAACCGTTATGCCGGTCGTTGTTCCGATAGGATCTCCGTGACGTGCTGCGGAAGTGAATATATCCTCGTGAACAAATCCGTCGTAGTCGCCTATTGCAGACATCAGCGGCAAGCCCTCAATAGAAACTATATCAAGAGGAACAGTCTCCTCGATACCTTTGGCGTCAAAGTAAAATTCGGGAGCGGCAGCCCAGATATCATCACAGGCAAAAACACCGTTTCCGGAATTTACCGTGATCTTTCCTGTGCTGAACGGATCAAGCGCAAGACTGCTGCACCAGTGGATAGCGTAACCGTCTATCCAGCTCATGCCGTTATTGCTCATTTTTGCGGAAGCAGTGATATTGTTCCATGTTTTGCCGCCGTCTGCAGAAGTAAAGAACTGATCGCCGTAAGAACCGTTTGACTGCGGCTGATATGTGTTTGAAGTAACGGCAACAAGTTTATTCTCGTCATTAGGGTCAATTACTATATCACCGAAAGGATTTGACGTCGGGGAAATATTATCGGCAGTACCGTCAGTGTTATAACGGTATATTGCGCCTGTAGAGGGATTGCAAGGACCTTCGGCGTCTGCATAGGTAACGTAAAGAGCGCCTTTGCCGTCAAGTTTCATACGCTGTGGCATAAGACTGTTTATGCTGTCAGGAAGAACGTTCCAGCTTTCACCGCCGTCCTCTGAAACGAAAAGGTTTCCTTCCGCAGTGTCCTTTGATGAGACTGACGCATAAATTTTCATTGTCTTTCCGTCTTTAGCCGTTGACGGATCAAACAGGATACCGTTTATTCCTACGGTATTCGGTGTAGAAACTACGGGGAAATTTACCGTTTCCCATGTTACGCCGCCGTCGGTGCTTTTTATCATGCCGCCGGTGCGTCCGCCGGCAAAAATGATATTTCCGTTATTGGGGTCAACGGCTATCCTTTCGCCGTTTCCGCGTCCCATGCCGTTGCCGTGAACTTTTATCTTGTCGGTAACGTCAACTACCGAAACGGTTTTTCCGTAGTCGTCGGAAATTATCACGGCAGTTTTTCCGTTGCTGAAATAATCAGTTCCTGCAAGAAGAAATACCCTGTTGGGAGCTTGTGGATCGTAGGCAAGTCCGTCAATACCCAGAAGCCCTCTGTCGTCCGCAGTTACCCAGTAGTTCATGGAAGTCCATTGCCTCGTTTCGGAAGTGCGGTAATATGCGCCGCCAACGTCCGTCCTTGCATAGTAAACACCCTGTTCGGGCGTTGCGTAAACTCCGGAGACAAATCCTCCGCCGCCGATAGCGACCTGACCGTATGACCAGTCGGGATTGATGTATGCATTATCCGAAATTTTCGGAAGACCTGATGACTGTACAGCTTCTGTAATCTGGTCGCCGACAGTTTCCGCCGGAATGTCCGGACTGTCATTTTTTGAACAGCCGCCGAAAGCCGAGATACATATCATTACGGACAATATCAACGCAGCTGATCTGCTTGTTTTTCCTATCATGATAAAACTCCTTTTATCGAAATTTATACAATTAAAGTATATAGGAAAAAAGGGCAAATGTCAATAGAATTTTATCCGATCTTATAATGAACAATATTTATCCACGGAGCGTTTTCATGGATATGCGCTGTCTGTTCCTCGGTAATATAATTTTCCCCAATGTTTACAATAAGATATTTTAAATTTTCACAGTGATGTATCTGCTGCAAATTTACACTGTCAATATCCGAGGCCAGATTTACAGTTTCAAGAGCATGAGCGTTATATATTACCGAAAATGCTTTTAATTCTGACGGAAACGTTATTTCCGTAACATCGGTATAGGAAAAAGCACCGGGGCGGCAGGCAATAACGGTATGACCCTCGATATTTTCGGGAATTGTCACTTTCGTTTCCTGACCGAGATATTTTTTGCTCGCCGCCGTATTATCATAGTTTATGTAATATTCATAATCCGGATCGGGAGCGATATTTTCCGTTTGTGTTGTTTCCGCAATTGAGGTAACTTCCGCCGGGGAAGTCTCTGTAATTTTTTTATCGGAATTATTTTTTTCACAGGCTGAAAACAAAGTCGCCGTGCAAAGAAATAAAAGCAAAAATTTTTTCATAAATACCCTCCCGCTTCTTTTTAAAAAATTATATCATTCGGTCATACAAAAGTCAATTACAATTCGGTTACAACCGGTTACGACTTGGTTACAGTTTTCGGGAATTTTCGTGCGGGTATCTGCATATACTTTCTTTAAAAAAGAAAGCAGGCGAGGACATGGATATAAAAAGACAGCTTGAGGCTCTGGAATGGTTCTACAGCCTTGCAAAAGGTTCGGAAACGAATAAGGTTTATATTCCGCAGAAACCTCGCCTTGAACATTCCGGAAATGACAGCGCTTTTGAAGAATTGATCCCCGAACAAACGGGAGTTGATTCGGCAGCATTGTTAAAAATGTTTGCGGAAATTTCATCGGAAAAGGGGATCTCTCCGCATCTTGCCGTTGTTCTGCGGAACGGAAAATTAATTGCAAAAGCGGCTTGGTCGCCTTATGAGATAAATACTCCGCACGTTTCACATTCAATGAGCAAAAGCGTCGTTTCAATGGCTGCGGGAATTGCGGTACAGAATAATTTGCTGGATATTTCCGAAAAAATAACCGATATTTTTTATGATGAAATTCCCGAAAAAATAAACGAAAATATGCGGAAGGTTACCGTCAAAAATTTGCTGACAATGTCAAGCGGTGCAGCGTTCGACGAAGCAAAAGCGTTAATGAGTTCCGATTGGATAAAAAATTTTCTTGCTTCGGAATTAATGTTTGTACCGGGAGAAAAATTTCATTATAACAGTCTTAATACCTATATGCTTTCGGCAATTATATGTAAACGCTCCGGAATGTCGCTTTCGGAATTTCTTGAAAATAATTTATTTTCGTATCTTGACATAAATAATTTTTACTGGGAAAAATGTCCCCACGGTATCGAAAAAGGCGGCTGGGGACTGTACATGAGCATTTTTGATTATGCTAAGCTCGGACAGCTTTATCTGAACGGCGGAATGTGGCGCGGGAAACAAATTATCAGCGCTGAATGGATAGCAAATTCCACTTCAAAAAAAATTGACGCTCCCGATAAGATCGACCGCAACGGCTACGGCTATCAGATATGGATATTAAAAAACGGACTTGGTTATCTTTTCAGCGGAATGTTCGGACAGAATGTTTATATCTTTCCGGAAAGAAATATGGTAATTGCGATTAATTCCGGAAGTTCCGGTATTTTTCCGGCAGGAAAATTGCTGAATATCATAACGGATTTTATTTCTGAAGATAAAAATTTCAGCGATACGCCAATAAAAAATTTCCGCTATTCGGACGCTGCAAAGCTGCGAATTTCGCTTGAGAAAGCAAAATTCGGAAGTGTACTTTCAGAGGAGATAAAGTCCTCGCTTGCGGAGCGTATCCGTAACAGTATCTTGTCTTTGAGAAAAGAAAAAATTGCCGTGGAAATACCTCCTGCCGCAGCGGTGCTTGCAGGACATAAAATTATTTTTGAAAATAACCGCGCCGGTATTCTGCCTGTTCTTATACAGGTAATGAACGGGAATTTTGAAAGCGGGATAAATTCCGCTGCATTTTTTATACGGAATGAAATTTTGATTATGAGAATTTCAAGCGATGAGGAAATTCACGATATCCCTATGAGCTTTTCGGATATTCCTGCATATGGCGAGTATGAAAAACGCGGAGATATTTTCCGCATTGGTATTTCCGCGTCGCTGACGCTTGACGAGGACGATATCCCCGTGCTTAAAATCACTATGTGCTTTACCGAAACGAGCTGCGCAAAAATTTTTAAATTTATTTTTGAAACAAGCAGCGTTATTTTAAAGATCCGTGAGATACCCGAACTGTACAACGCTATTGACGACGCAGCAGGAATGCTTCTTCCGACGCTCGGCGACAAGTTTAGAAAAACATTTGAAGCGGTAATGGAGACTGATATGGCGGAATATAAAATAAAACATTTTTTAGAGCCTGATATAAAAGGAGAGATAGAAAAAATGTCCTGAAATTTCTGATATATTTTATTACAAAAAATTTATGGACTTGAACAAATGAAAACAAGTTTTTAATCAACGCTGCACCTTGGTTTTAAGGCGCAGCATTTTTTATGGACATTCAGCAATATATAACTCCGATAATTCAGGATCTTATATATCATGTGTGCGCAAATATAGAATTATTTCTGCAAAAAATAATTTTAACTATTGAAATTTTACAAATTATGTGCTATAATCAGTTTATCAAGCGCGATATTGTATGATCGCAATAAAAGTTTTTTAAGAAATACTCCTATATACCACAGGTGATGAAAATGAAAAGAATAATTGCTGCCGTATCTATGGCTGCTCTGATATTTTCGGGATGTCAAAAAATAGATGATGCGCCGCAAAGCGAAATAATATCTTCTGAAATTGAAATTTATGAGGATATTCTGCCTGAAACGCCGGTATCTTAAACAGTATCTTTCCCGGAAAGCGAAACGACTTTCAAAGCGGAAGATCAGACCGAGTTTATACCTGCTGAACCGGCAGGCGGAGATATTGAAGAAAATTACACTGAGGAAACTACAGAAATGCTCCCGGAAGAAACTGCTGCTTCTACCGCGGAAAGCGAAGAAATTACCGGAGAAGATGAAAAAATATCAGAAGTTACCGACAGTCCTGCCGAAGAAACAGACAATGATGGACTTACATATTTTGACGGAATACTGATCGTAAATAAAACATATCCTCTTCCGGCGGATTATGCTCCCGGAGTTGACGACGAAGCGCAGAAAGCATTTGATAAAATGCAGGCGGACGCTGCCGATCTGGGACTGAATATATATATTTCGTCCGGTTTCAGAAGCTATGATTATCAGGCAGGACTTTATCAGCGTTATGTTGACCGCGACGGCAAAGCCGCTGCCGACAGATATTCCGCACGGCCGGGACATTCGGAACATCAGACCGGACTTGCTTTTGACCTTAACACTATTACCGACGAGTTCAAGGATACCGACGAGGGAAAATGGGTCGCGGCAAACTGTTATAAATACGGCTTTATTATCAGATATCCTGCGGATAAGGAGGATGTTACGGGATATATGTACGAGCCATAGCATATCAGGTATCTTGGTGAGGAAACTGCTCAGGCTGTATATGACAGCGGTCTTTGCCTTTAAGAATACCTCGGTATAACTTCCGAATATGCGGAATAATTTTTCTGCCCAGTATGGATATTGAGAATATATGGTTGATTTTTATAAAAAAATATAGTATAATCATATTAGTACATATCAATATTTTAAAATGAAAGGATAGATATTATGGCAAAGATAGAATACGATTATGTCTGGACGGATAAAAAAAGGATTTTGGGAATGCCTATCTCATTCACAAGATACATACTTACCGAAAAAAAACTTATTACCAGAAAAGGCTTCCTTTCTGTTTCGGAGGACGAGATAGAGCTTTACAGAGTGGTGGATAAAAGCCTGAAACTTCCTCTCGGTCAGCGTATATTCGGCTGCGGGACGGTAGTGATAAACTGCCGCGATACGGATACGCCGGTCAAGGAAATACTTTCTATAAAAGATCCGCGCGAGTTTATGAAAAAACTTGAAGAGAACGTTGATATTCAGCGCGATAAGTACCGCACACGCGGCAGGGATCTTATTGCCGCAGATCTCCATGTTGACTGCGACCATGACGATCCGGACGGAGACGATTATTGATGCTTGGATTTATTTCCGAAAAGCAGGATTGCTGGGAATTTCTCAGAAATACCGATCTGCCGGTATTTATTTACGGCATGGGCGACGGGGCTCTGAAAATAATGAAGGCTTTCCGCAAATACGGCATACCCGTTGCAGGCTTTTTTGCAAGTGATGAATTTGTCCGCGGCCATACCTTTGAGGGACATCTTGTCCATACTCTTTCGCAGATAGAATCGCTTATAGACGATTTTATCATAGTTCTTGCTTTTGCAGCAGGATATCAGAGCCTTTATGACAGGATAAATGAAATTGCTTCAAGGCATATCCTTATTGCTCCGGACGTTCCCGTTGCCGGAGACGGTCTGTTCACATACGGATATTGTCTGGAAAACGCAGGAAAGATACAGGCGGTATATGATATGCTTGATGATGAAATATCAAAAAAAACATATGCCGATGTGATAAATTTCAAAATAAGCGGAAAAATAAAATATCTGAATGACTGTACTTCTCCGAGAGAGGAAGTATATGAAAAACTTATCCGGCTTTCGGAAAACGATGTGTTTGTTGATATGGGAGCATACAGGGGAGATACGGCAGAAGAATTTATATCCGCCTGCAGAGGAAAATACGGTCATATTTACGCATTTGAACCAAACCCGAAAAATTTCAGGCGGCTGTCAAAGAATTTTTCCGGAAATGAAAGGATAACTCTTATCAATGCTGCTGCCGGAAGCGAAAAAGGAACGGTGAGCATATCTGTAAATGAGGGAAGAATGGCACATTCTTCGGTGTCGGGAAAAACGGTGGAAATTCCTGTTGCTGCCGCTGATGAGGTCATTCCGGAACAGGCGACAGTAATAAAAATAGATGTTGAAGGCGATGAAAAACAGGCACTGCTGGGAGCAAAAAAACAAATTGCCGGCGGAGCAAAAATACTTTGCTCTCTTTATCACAGAAATGAAGATATTTTTGAACTGCCGCTGCTTATAAAAGAAATCGCGCCTGATCTTAAACTGCGCATAAGGCATCATCTTTATATACCTGCATGGGAAACAAATCTGTATGCAGAATAATTTTATTTTGGAAGGTCAAATAATGAAACGCACTGAATTAAAAAAATTATATGATCTGCCGGAAAATTTTACTGGCGGAATAACGGTATGCGGCTGGATACGGTCAATACGGGTTAGCAAAGGGATAGCGTTTATATCCATATCTGACGGGAGCTGCTTCACACCGGTGCAGATAGTTGCGGAGGAAGCAAAAATAAGCGATTTTGAAAAAATATCAAGACTGAATACCGGAGCGGCAGTCTCTGTTACCGGAAAGGTCATACTTACGCCGGACGCAAAGCAGAAATTTGAGATAAATGCTGATAAGCTCGAGATCGAGGGAGCTTCCTCTCCGGATTATCCTTTGCAGAAAAAAGCACATTCTCTTGAATATCTCAGGACCATATCACATCTGCGAATGAGAACGAATACTTTTCAGGCAGTTTTTAAAATACGTTCTGCGGCGGCGCAGGCGCTTCATGAGTTTTTCAGGGAAAACGGTTTTGTGTATGCTCATACTCCGATAATTACGGCAAGCGACTGTGAGGGTGCAGGCGAAATGTTCAGGGTGACGTCATTCGATCTTGGAGATATCCCGAAAAATGATGACGGCAGCGTTGATATTTCAAAGGACTTTTTCGGGAAGAATGCTTCGCTCACTGTTTCGGGACAGCTTGAGGGCGAATGTATGGCAATGGCTTTCGGAAAAATTTATACATTCGGTCCTACGTTCCGTGCGGAAAGATCGTACACTCCGAGACACGCGGCGGAGTTCTGGATGATAGAACCGGAGATAGCTTTTGCCGATCTTGAGGACGATATGGAGCTTGCGGAAAATATGCTTAAATATGTTCTGAATTATCTTATGAGGGAATGTCCCGACGAGCTTAAATTCTGCAATGATTTTTATGATAAGGAGCTTATCGGAAGAATAAAAGCAGTAGCAAATTCTGATTTTGCAAGATGTTCCTATACAAAAGCCGTGGAGATTCTTGAAAACAGCGGTGAAAAATTTGAATATCCCGTATTCTGGGGCTGCGATCTGCAAACGGAACATGAAAGGTTTTTAACGGAAAAAATATTCGGCAAACCTGTTTTTGTTACCGATTATCCAAAAGAAATAAAAGCGTTTTATATGCGTATAAATGACGACGGAAAAACCGTTGCGGCTGCGGATCTTCTCGTTCCGGGAGTGGGTGAGCTGATAGGAGGCAGTCAGCGTGAAGAACGGATAGACGTTCTTGAAAAAAGAATGTCTGAACTGGGATTGTCTGCGGAAGATTACAGCTGGTATCTTGATCTCCGCCGCTACGGCGGAGCAAAACACGCAGGCTTCGGATTGGGGTTTGAACGTCTTATAATGTACGTTACGGGAATATCAAATATAAGAGACGTTATACCTTTCCCGAGAACGGCAGGAAGCATATATTAAAATTGAAAGTTAAAAAACTAACAGACCGATCTTATCCGTATTATTGATAAGATCGGTTTTTTTATTTATATTTATGCTGATCATTTGCGAAAATAAATAGCGGAAATATATCTGGTCAGCGCTGTCCGGAGCCGTTATTTCAAACACAAGTGTTTGAATTTAATAAAGATATTTATTAAATTACTGTTGAATTTGATTTTTTTGAATTAAAAAATGCGTTTTTTTTCGGAAAAATCAAATTTTTTTTCAAATAATTATTGACAAGCCTTTTAAAATTGGTTATAATTATTTCAGAGAAAGTTTTATTTCGTTTTGGATTTTCTTAGTTCTAAAATTAAAGCAAACTATTTTAAGGAGGATATTATCTATGGCAAAGAAAAATAATGTTCCCGCAGAGACCGCTGAAATAAAAGCGGTATCAGAGGCAGTTCCTGCTGCAGAAGCAGCAGCCGAAGCCGTACAGACCGAGCCTGTTGACGTAAAGCCTGCTGCAAAGCGCGGAAGAAAACCTGCTGCTGCAAAGGCTGAAGAAACCCAGAAAGCAGAAAAGAAACCTGCTGCAAAGCGCGGAAGAAAACCTGCCGCTGCTAAGACCGAAGAAACTCAGGAAGCAGAAAAGAAACCTGCTGCAAAGCGCGGAAGAAAACCTGCCGCCGCTAAGACCGAAGAAACTCAGGAAGCAGAAAAGAAACCTGCTGCAAAGCGCGGAAGAAAGCCTGCCGCCGCTAAGACCGAAGAAACTCAGAACGCAGAAAAGAAGCCTGCTGCAAAGCGCGGAAGAAAGTCTGCCGCTGCAAAGGCTGAAGCTGCTCAGATGGCAGAAAAGAAACCTGCTGCAAAACGCGGAAGAAAACCTGCCGCCGAAAAAGCTGCTGCTAAAGCTACAGAAAAAGCCGCTCCGGCAGCAAAGAAGCCTGCTAAGAAAAAAGGACCTTCTTATGAAGATATCGTTGACGCTGCAAAGAAAAAATTCATGGCTGCAAATATCACAAGGATCAAATATCCTATTGCAGTCAATGTAGAGCTTACAGGTTCTGTTACAGGCGACTTTTATATTTACATTGATCCCGACAACCAGACAATAGCTGTAGAGCCTTACAGATATGATGATATGGATGTAAATTTCCGCGCAGATGCCGATGAGCTTCTTGCTGTAATGAAGGGCAAAAAGAATATTTATGATTCCCTTTCAAACCGTATCATAAAGGTAAGCGGAATTACTACAAAGGCTATCCTTATTATTGACGCGGCTTTCTGATCTGCTGATAATATGTGAATAAAATTCGCCGCATAGTTTTTCTATGCGGCGTTTTTTCGGAGAATTTAATGATATTCTATAAAATTATAAATCATCATTCCGACCGTAAGGAAGAACATGAAACAGCATATAAAATGCTTTCATACGGATTGAAAAAACTGTATGACATTACGGAATACAATATTGAAAACGGCGAGCACGGCAAACCGTTCATTCCTGAACATCCGGAAATAAAGTTCAACATCAGCCACTGTAACGGACTTGTGGTGTGCGGATTTTCGGACAGCGATATCGGCGTGGACGCAGAGCTTATCCGCGAATTTTCCCCAAAGGTAATGGAGCGGATCTTTTCAGATGAGGAAAAAGAATTTATTATGTCATCGGAAGATAAGAACAGGGATTTTTTCCGTATATGGACGCTTAAAGAAGCATACGGAAAATATCTTGGCACAGGGCTTTTTTCCGCGCTGAACGGCAGCTCTTTTTATTTCAGGAACGGGCAGCCTTTTTGCAAAAATGAAAATGATGTTGTTTTCACGCAATTGATACTGCAAAAAAAATGGGTCGTGAGCGTATGCGCCCACGGCCGTGAAAATGACCTTGTATCAATAAAATCTTCTTTTGTTCTTTAGGATAACTATTGTTGCTACAACTGCAACGGCAACAACTACGGTGATAACAACTATGAGAATTATCGGAACTCCGCTGCTCTCTTCGGCTTTTTCCGGCTGAGCTGCTGTTGTGACTGCAGGTGCAGCAGTCGTTTCCTGAGCGGTCGTTTCGGAAATTGCAGCAGTTGTTGTTTCTGCGGTCGTTGTGGTCGTAGTTTCGGGAACGGTGCAGTTTGTGATCGTGAGCTTTGTGACGGTCATAGGTACTCCGGTATCGCCGATGCAAAGATTATCTACCGTGGTAAGGTCATCGGAACCATATCTGAGTACCATTGTATCATAATCAAAAGATGCAGAGGTTTCGTCATATTCAAAAGGTTCGATCCTTGCCCAGATCCTGTCGATCTCTTCGGTGTAGTTGAAAAGGATAAGTTCGACAGGCGCCATGTTCTGCGGAGGTTCTCCGTCGATCGTAAATTCTACTTTTACAACAGTGTCCGGAGTTATGCGCGAGCAGTCAAAATCATTTACATCAAGGGTAATGGACTGTCCCCAGTCACCGTTGGTGGGTTTTACTTTGTTGAGCGGTGCTTCATAATCTTCTGTTGCAGCCGAAACTGAAAAAGTCATCATTATTATGGAAAGACAAGCTGCTAACGATGCGGACAATGAACGGAATATATTTTTCATAAACATCTTCTCCTTAATTATGCTTATTTTGGTACATAATTATTTTACTCTTTTTACCCGTAGTTGTCAACCTAATAAAAAATTTTTAACACATAGCACAAATTTCAAGACATTATAAAGGATTTCGTTCGTTATTATGCTCAACAATTTAGCGGATATTTCGCAAAAAATAAATGAACATTTTAAAATTACTTGTATTTTCCGCTTCGGAACGTTAAAAAATGCCGTTCGGCGGTCATAAGCAAATTTATTATTTTTAAAGAAGGCGGTCGTATATGAACACACCGATATATGATTTTATACGGGAATATGCGGATAAAGGATATGTAAGGGCGCATATGCCCGGTCATAAGGGCAGGAATGCCTGCGGCGGCGATGATATTCCCTATAAATATGATATCACCGAGATAAAGGGCGCAGATCTGCTTTACAGCACAGAGGGCATTATACGGGAAAGCGAACGCAATGCCTCTTCTCTTTTCGGAACGGCGGAAACAGTGTATTCTGCGGAAGGTTCTTCGCTTTGCGTAAAGACTATGCTTGCTTCGGTATGCGGAGAGGGGAGAGCTTTTATCTGCGCAAGGAACGTACACCGTTCAGTAATGGATTCCTGCGTGCTGCTCGGTCTTGAACCTTTATGGATATATCCGGGATATGAAAAAGGCTCTGTTGTATCCGGAAAGATAACGGCTGAAAATGTCAGAGAAAATATCATCAGATATGCCGGAAAAGATCCTGCGTGTGTATTTATCACATCTCCTGACTACCTTGGAAGAACGGCGGATATAAGCGGAATATCGCAGGTCTGTCATGAATACGGTATACCGCTTCTGGTGGATAACGCCCATGGAGCGCATCTTGCTTTTCTTGATGAAAATATCCACCCTATAAAACTTGGAGCGGATATGTGCTGTGATTCTGCGCATAAGACCCTTCCGGTGCTTACCGGCGGAGCATATATTCATACCGGGGAAAATATGGATATTTCCGCTGCGGAACTGAAAAGGAATATGGCTCTTTTCGGCAGTACCAGCCCAAGCTGGCTGATAATGTCAGACCTTGATATATGCAATAAGTATCTTGGGGAAAATTTCCGTGCGGAACTTTCGGAAGCCGCAGAGCGGGTAAAAAAACTCAAGGAACGCATTGGAAACGTTTATGACGTTCTTGAAAGCGAACCGCTGAAACTGACGGTATGTGCTTTGTCATGCGGAATGACGGGGTATGACCTTGCCGACAGACTGCGTGAGCAGGGGATCGAACCGGAATATGCCGATAATTCCCATGTGGTCATGATGTTTTCGGCACAAAGCTCAAAGGAAGATATGGAAAGAACGGCTTCCGCGCTGGAAAACGTAAGAATGGCGCGGATAAGGATAGATATGCCGGAATTTGGCATATTTCCTCTTGAAAGAGCAATGCTTCCGCGTGAAGCGTTTTTTTCTCCGAAAGAAACGGTAAATACCGTCAATTCAGCAGGCAGGACAGCAGCGGAGAGCATAACGGTATGCCCCCCTTGTATCCCTATAGTATCGGCAGGAGAAATAATTGATGAAAATACGATAAAAATTTTAAAAATCTATAGCATTTTTAAAATAAATGTGATAAAATGATAATAACAGGATCCGCAGACGTGTTTTTTACAATATGTGGAAATTTCTGACATTTTGCCCTGATGCGGGCTAACGGAGTGTTGTGTATGAAACTTATATACGCCATTGTTAATAACGACGACAGTCATGATGTTTCATCGGCTTTGACAAAATCAGGATATTTTGCCACCAAGCTGGCATCTACAGGCGGTTTCCTTATGTCGGGAAACACTACCTTCATGATTTGTGCCGACGACGATAAAGTAGATCCGATAATCGAGATCATCAAGGAACGTTCCAGAAGAAGAAAACAGTATGTTCCGGCTACAGTGCTTGCCGGAGCGGAAATGCAGAGCGCAAGTTTTCCTGTGGAAGTCTCGGTGGGCGGAGCAACTATATTTGTTACCGACGTTGAACGGTTTGAAAAGGTATGAAGCTGTATTCAAAGGAAGCTCCGCTGAAAGCTCTTGAAGCAATGAAGCGCACCGGAAGATTTCCGCACGCCTTTCTGCTGACGGGAGAAAAAGACGTTGGGAAAAAAGTCTTTGCCGACTATATCGCAATGTCCCTGATGTGTGAAAAAGGCTCTGTATGCGGGACCTGCCGGAATTGCAGAAGAATACTGAACGGTACTCATCCTGATGTTATAAAGCCGCAAAGAACAGGCAAAAAACAGATATACAACCGTGATACCATAAGAAATGTATGCTCGGACGCCTTTGTCGCTCCGAATGACTGCGATGTAAAGGTGTATATTTTTGCCGACTGCGAAAATATCGAGGAAAGCTCTCAGAATCTTATGCTGAAGCTGATAGAAGAACCTCCCGATACGGCGTATTTCATATTTACCGCCGTGAACGGAAGCGTTTTTCTCCCTACTATACTTTCAAGAGTGGTGACTTTAGGTATTCCGGAGGCTTCGGAGGAGGGCTGCCGTTCGGCGCTTGCAGATACGGGAAAATATTCTCCCGCGCAGATAGAAGATGCAATAAAATGTTTTCACGGCAATATCGGCTGCTGTATTGAATATCTTTCCGGCGGAGAACTTGCGGAAAATGTTAAAGTATGCAGGGATATGATATCCGCTTTTGCAGACAATAACGAGTATGAGCTTATCAGGATCCTTTACGGCATAGGAGACAGCAGAGCAAGGGTAAAAGAAGTGCTGGAGCTTGCAGACAAGGTCATAAGAGACGCCTGCGTCATGCGCTTGGGGAATATTCCCCTTATAGGCTGCGATCCGGACGGCGCGGAAAAACTTTCACGGATACTTAGCCGGCGCAGAGCTGATATCATACATGAAGCTATTGCAAAGACCTGCGCAAGATGTATGGGAAATACCAATGTTCCGGTTGAAACGGCTGCTTTTGCCTGCGCCGCTGCCGGTCAATAAGATATAATGAAAGGAAAAAATTTTGATATGACGGAAATAATTGGAGTGCGGTTCAAGGATGCCGGTAAGGTTTATTATTTTGATCCGGCAGGTACAAAGCAGGAGACCGGTTCTCTGGTAATCGTCGAGACCGCCAGAGGAGTGGAATGCGGCGAGGTAGTTATCTCCAACAGAATGATAGAGGACGATCAGATAACCGCTCCGCTGAAAGCGATAATAAGACAGGCTACCAAGCAGGACATGAAGATCCTTGAGCAGAACAAGGCAAAGGAAGAAAATGCTTTTAAAATTTGTCAGGAGAAGATACTTAATCATAAACTGGATATGAAGCTGGTCGATGTTGAGTGTACATTTGACAACAACAAGCTGCTGTTTTATTTCACGGCGGAAACAAGAGTTGACTTCCGTGAGCTTGTAAAAGACCTTGCTTCTGTTTTCAGAACGAGGATAGAACTCAGGCAGATAGGCGTAAGAGACGAATCAAAGATTCTCGGCGGACTTGGCATATGCGGCAGGGAATTTTGCTGTAAAGGCTTTCTCGGAGAATTTCAGCCGGTGTCTATAAAAATGGCAAAGGAGCAGGGCTTGTCGCTCAATCCGACAAAAATATCAGGAACTTGCGGAAGGCTCATGTGCTGCCTGAAATATGAACAGGAAGCCTATGAGTATCTCCAGAAGAATACGCCGAGGGTAGGAGCTTATGTAAAAACTCCTGACTTCAAAGGTTATGTTGAGGAAGTAAATCTTCTTACCGGAAAGCTGAAAGTTCAGCAGGAAAAATCGGAAGATCCTCCCGTTACCTATGATAAATCGGAGGTAACGATCATCAAGGACGGAAAGCTGCGCCTTGACAAGGAAGAACTAAAGGCTCTGAAAGGTCTGGAGGACCAGTGATGAAAATACAAGGATAAAAATTTCTGAAAGGGTGTATATTTATGAAAAAAACTAACGGTATAATTATAGCGCTGTCTATTGTTGCCGCAGTATTATCGGCTGCCGCTCTTGCGTTAAGCATAATCGCTCTTGTAAAAAGTTCCGGCAAGGGAAGGATCAGCGACAATGAGTACGATCTTTACGACGAGGGAGACCTGCCCGGCGATTACGGCGATATCGAATGTGATGATATAGGAAGCGATACTCTTGCATTCTGATACAATAACAGGAAATACTTATGACAAACGTAATAAGATCATAGCCTGAAGAATATCAAAACATTTTGTCCCGCTGTGACGTAAGGTCAGTGCGGGACAATGGTTTTTTTGCAGAATTATTCCATAATTTAACATTGAAAGGAGAGCTTTCCCACAGAAAGCCATAAAGACACATGATATTCGCCGACCTGTTGTTTCTGTATGTGTTTCTGCCTGCGCTCATAATTTTTTATATTCTGGCAGGTTTTGCCGATAAGGCGGTATGCGCCCTGACGAAAGAAAAGGGCTTTGCCGGAAGTATAAATCCGGCAAAAAATGCCGTGCTTATTATTTTTTCACTTGTATTTTACGCATGGGGCGAACCGTTTTATATACGGCTCATGCTTATAAGCATTGCCGTGAATTACGTTTTCGGGCTGCTCATAACGTTAAAGGAAAAGCCGTCAAAAGCGTTTTTTGTTCTGGGAATAATTTTCAATATCGCAATGATAGGAACATTCAAATACGGACGTTTCATCGCGGAGAACCTGAATGCGCTTGGAATACCCGTACCTTTGCCGGAAGCAGTTTCGCCGGTGGGGATAAGTTTCTATACTTTTCAGTCGATATCATATCTTGCTGATGTTTACCGCGGGGAAGTAAAGGCTCAGAAAAACCCTTTCAGGGTACTGCTTTATATCTCCATGTTCCCGCAGCTTATAGCCGGACCTATAGTCCGGTATGAAACGATAGCGGAGGATATCTGCTCGCGCAGGATAACGGTAGAGGACGTTTCGGAAGGCGCGTTCAGGTTCTTTATCGGTCTGGGAAAGAAAGTTATCCTTGCAAATCAGCTTTCTATAATTTCGGAACAATTTCTTGACGGGGAGCTGAGCGGATTATCTTCCGGCGGAGCATGGCTTGGGATAATTGCTTTTACATTCCAGATATATTTTGATTTTTCCGGATATTCCGATATGGCTATCGGAATGGGAAGATGTCTCGGCTTCAGATTTAACGAGAACTTCAATTATCCGTATATATGCTGCTCGATAACCGAGTTCTGGAGAAGGTGGCATATTTCTCTCAGTTCTTTTTTCAGGGATTACGTTTATATCCCTATGGGCGGCAACAGACGGCACCAGCCGTTAAACATCATGACGGTATGGCTGCTGACCGGTCTGTGGCATGGCGCAAGCTGGAACTTTGTGCTGTGGGGACTTTACTTCGGCATAATTATAATGATAGAAAAGTACACGCTCCTTAAAGTTGAAAACAAGATACCTAAAGTATTTCTTCATATATACAGCCTTTTCCTGATAGTTTTCGGGTGGGCGATATTCTATTTCGAGGATCTGGGCAGACTTGGCGGATTTATAAAAATAATGTTCGGTGCGTCGGGAAATCCGGCAGGCGGTATCGTTGCAAAGAACGCTTTTACGGTAAATCTTTATCTGCTTATCGCGGCAGTCGTATGCTCCGTACCGTTGGGAACGCTTATACGGAAATTTTATGACCGTACGATAAAAACTTCCGGAGGAGCGGCGGCAATGACTGTGCTGAAGGCTGCAGCTTCCGCAGGACTTCTCTGGATAAGTACGCTGCTTCTTGTCAGCGGCACAAACAATCCTTTTCTGTATTTCAGATTTTAACCGGAAGGTATGGGCAAAATGGATAAAAATTCACAAAAAAGCGCTCCGAGATATACGGAGAAAAAAGATAAAAGCTCAAAAGGCGCAGACGTTGCCTACGTTGCTGCGATCGCGGTGATCTTTGCGGCTGTAAGCGGAGCTATGGTCTTTATGCCAAGAAGCAGGGAATCTGTCCTTGAACAGCGTGAACTGGCTGAATTTCCGGCATATTCCCATGAGTCTCTTATGGACGGAACATATACGGCGGAAATATCCCACTATTTCAGCGATACCGTTCCTATGCGCGACAGGCTTATGGAAATGGCTTCTGCCGTTCAGGAATTTACGGGATTCCGTTCAAATGATATCAAGCTGCATAACGTTACTCTTGCGGAAAATACCGAGGAAACTTCCGCTACGGAGGAAACCGCTCCGGTTACGGAAATTACCGTTATAAGCAATGGAGCAGTTGTAGAAGATACGGATAACGTCAGCAATGCAGAAACGGAAGTTCCTGCCGGAACCGAAGCGCCGGCACCGGCTGTGACGCAGGAAACTACCGCCGCTCCTGCCGATGACGCGGTAAGTCTTACCAATAACGGCATTGCAGTTGTGGGAACAAGGGCGATAATGCTTTACGGCGGAAGTTATTCCGTAGGAGAAGATTACGCCGCCGTTGTTGAAAAATACAAGAAAGCTCTCGGAGATGATGTAAACGTCTACTGCATGGTTATCCCCACGTCAAGCGAATTTTACTGTCCCGAAAGCATATCAAGCTACAATAACAGCCAGCTTGACAATATAAACAATATCTATTCACATCTTACAAATGCAGTACCCGTTGACGCCTATTCGGCGCTGAAAGACCATACGGCGGAAAATATATATTTCCGCACCGATCATCACTGGTCGTCTCTCGGAGCATATTATGCTGCGGAAAAATTTGCCGAGACCGCAGGAGTGCCTTTCCTTGATCTTTCGGAATATGATATGCACACTGTTGAAGGCTATGTAGGAACTATGTACAGCTACACTCAGGATATAACCATAAAGAATAATCCGGAGGACTTTTTCTATTATGTTCCGAAAAACGTTGAACTGGATACCACATATTATAATTATAAACTCGGAGACGGCAACGAAATAATAGGTATGGACGAACCTATGAAATCTACCTTCTATCTTAATTTTTCCAACAGCAAGTCCATGCTTTACTGCACGTTCATGGGAGGAGACGCTAAAATAACCCATGTAAACACTTCGACTAAAAACGGCAGACGGCTTGCCATATTCAAGGACAGCTACGGAAATGCTCTTCCTCAGTTCCTGTTTGGTTCATTTGAAGATATATATGTTATAGATATGAGGTATTTCACATACAATGCGGAGGATTATCTCAAGGAGCACGGCATTACGGACGTCCTTTTTGCGAATAATGCTTTTCATGCCACTACAAGGTCTACCGTGAACTATTACGAAAAACTTCTTACACAGGGCAGGCAGCCTGCGGAAACTTCTGCGGCGGGAACGACATCTGCGCCGGCTGTAACTTCTGCGCCGGCAGCGGGGTCTGATGCGAAAAATTCCGCAACTTCCGTAACGGAGATACCGGAGCAGGTCACGGAAACGGATATACGGAAAAATGAAGAATAGTATGATTTGTATTGATGATTTCCGGTTACACTATAATATAAAATCATAAATAAGAGGGTAATATTATGAAATATGTAAAGATCGCCGCATTTCTTGCGGCTATGACGATCTGCTCGGCAATGCTTGCAGCCTGCGGAGAAAATACTTCCGGTGATACCGAAAGCGAAACAACTTCTTCCGCCGCAACAACGGCTTCGGACGTACCGGCAGTATCTGACAATGAAAGTACTGCCTCAGCGGAGGAAAGCACTTCCGAAAGCGGAGATGATTCTTCCGATACCGGAGAAGAAGCCGTAAGCGCATTGCAGACAGCCGCGGAAGCCGCTATAGACGGTCAGGACTGGCCTGCTATGGCTGTGGTAAGCAGTGACGAAAAGGATTTTATCGCCGATTTCTTCCTGCTTGACGCGGACAATGCAAATTATAAGGAGCTGTTTATTTTTCAGTGTCCTATGAGCGCAAATCTGTCAGAGATCATAATTATTGAAGCGGACGATGTTTCCTCGGCAAAGGCTGACCTTGAAGCAAGGCAGAAAAAAGCCCGTGAGCAGGACGCATTCTATCCCGATGATGTGGAACGTGCAGGTGCTTCTATCGTAGGTACGGAAGGCTCATATGCTTATTTTATAATGGGAAATAACGCTTCGGATGTTGAGAAAGCTCTTGAAACATCACTGAAATGATCCGAAAGGGGAAAGGGCACAAGCCGTTCCCCCGTATTACATAGGAGATGTATATATGAAAGCAGGAAAGATGATAAGCATAACTCTTTCGGCGGTTTTATCCATGGGAATAATGGCATTCTGCGCAGAAAACGTCGGAAATATCAGCGCTTCGGCAGACAGCGGATTTATTATCAAGACCGATGCCGACGGCGATAAATATATTTCCGGATACAATGGCAGCGGCGGAGATATCGTCATACCCGGAGACGTGACATGGATAGGCAAGCAGGCTTTTTACGGCAACAGAGATATAACCAGCGTTACTTTCCCGGAAAGCTGCTGGTACTGGGTGGACAAACAGGCTTTTGCGTTCTGTCCTAATCTTAAAAGCGTTGATTTTCAGGGCAGCGTCGGCGGGATAGGGGACAGCGCATTTTATGCGTGCACATCTCTTGAAAAAGTAACTTTCGGCGGTGATGTGTCCAATTCTTCCGACGGAGGTATAGGAAGTTATGCGTTTTCGTTCTGCACATCACTTAAAAAAGTAAGTTTTTCCGATCCTGACGCCGAGGTCGATATGCTTGGCGGCTGTGCATTTTCGGATTGTATAAAACTTTCTTCCATAGATCTTCCCTCGGGGCTGGACAGGATATATGACGATGTTTTTGTGAACTGTTCTGCGCTCACGGAAATAGCAATACCTTCCGATACAAAAATAAATGGCAGCCATGTGTGCGGATATATGTACGGAAGAAGTTCTTCTTCGTCAGAAAATAAATATGTAAAGGCTGACGGCAGCACTTCATGCAGTATAAATTACTGGAAAAACGATAACGGCAACTATTCCGCTTCTACCGGCAAAATAACCCAGAAAAACATTTCGATTACGGCGGCAAAAGGATCAGACGGAGCAAAATATGCCGTATCTGCCGGTCTTAACTGCATTTATACCGATGAAGAATATAATGAAGCGCCGGAAAAGCTTCCTGTTCCTAAAAATATAACCTATAAGAAAAGCGCCGGAAAAACGGTGCTTACATGGGACGAGGTCGAAGGCGCCGAGGGCTACAGAGTGTATATCTACGATGCCGATACCGGAAAGTACAATGAATATAAAAGCGTCCGCATAGCGCAGTGTACGCTGTCAGATGCAGAGAGCGGAAAAGAGTATAAGTTCATCGTCGCAGCGCTTGATCTTACTGACGGCGGATATGTCCGCGGAAAGGCGTCCAAGGCAATAACTGTTGAAACATGATGTTTTTGGGAGTTTTATACAACGTTTTACATCGGATATCAGTAAACCTTGTGTAATATTTTGAAAAATGCTTGACAATGTGCTGTGTTTGAGTTAAAATAAGTATAGATAATAATAATATTTGTCGGGGTGTATCGTATGTCCGGAAAGTCAGTATCAAAAATAGGAGTAAAACTTACAGTTACGGTAAGCGCGCTGCTTATAGTAGTTGCAGCTGCTATAACTGTGGGATTTGTTGCACTGTTTACTAACGCCGAGACTAAAAATCTCAGGAATGAAACTCTTGTGGCTTCAAACGTTCTTCAGGAAGCTATAATGTCAAAGGCTGATGAAACGCAGGTGCTGGCATATCTTCTTGCAGGCAATACTGAATTTACCGATGCAATCGAAAATAAAGACGCCGTAAAGCTGGCGGAAATATGGGACGGAATAAGCAAGTCAAACGGCATTTTCGGTGTTTTTGCCGATAACGACGGCATAATCAGATATAAAACGGATAACTGCGCTATTTCCGCTGAGGGAATGTTTGATGTGGTAAGTTCCGAAAAAACAGGAATGTTTACCGATTCGGAAGCGTCCCTGTTTTACCGCAGCTCCGTAAAGTCAGACAAGGGAATGATAACCGTAGGATATTCCTACAGCGATAACGCAATAGTAGACGAGGTATATGCCCAGACAGGCTCGCACGCTACGATCTATTGTGACGACAGCAGGATATCTACTACCATTCCGGGCGCTGACGGAGAACGTGCTGTGGGAACGATAATGCTTTCTGATATCTATGAAACGGTAATAACTAACGGCGAGCAGTATGTTGACGAGGCAGAATTGTTCGGGACCGAATATATGGCGGCATATTTCCCGATAATAGATGCAAACGGCATGGTAAAGGGAGCATTCTTTACAGGCTCTCCTATGGAAACAATGATAAAAAACCGGAATATGGCTGTGTTTATAGGCGCTTCAATAGGCATACTGATGATCGTCATATCGGGTTTCATGCTGATAATTTTCATATCAAAGAGCATTTCTGAGCCGATAACCTCTGTAAAGAAAATGGCTTCCGAAATGGAACACGGAAATCTTCACGGAAATATTATTTCTGCCGATGAAATAGGAAAAAATGAAATAGGCGAGCTTGCGGAATCTATCTCAACGGCTATTATGATACTGGACAGATATGTAGGCGACGTTTCCAATATGATGCATGAAATGTCGGAAGGCAATTTCGGATATGAATCGGAAGTTACATACAGCGGAGATTTTGTAAGTATAGGCGAATCTGCTGAAACTCTCCGTAAAAGAATGAAAGACGTGATAGAAAGCATAAATGTTTCCGCAGATGAAGTATACAGCGGCTCGGAACAGATATCTAACGGAGCGTCCGTGCTTGCGGACGGTACAACAAAGCAGGCAGCAGCTTCTCAGGAACTTTCCGCTTCATTGGACGATATTTCCAGAAACATCAGCTTTAATGCCGGCAACGCGGAAAAGGCTCAGGAGCTTTCAAACAGTTCCATAAAAATGGTAAACAAGCAGAACGAAGAGATCGGAAATATGCTTGAAGCCATGGATAACATCGAAAACAGCGCCGGCGAGATCAGCAAGATAATAAAAGCCATTGAGGATATCGCATTCCAGACGAATATACTTGCTCTTAACGCCGCCGTTGAAGCAGCCAGAGCAGGTGCGGCAGGAAAGGGCTTTGCGGTGGTTGCCGATGAAGTAAGAAATCTGGCAAATAAATCTGCGGAAGCCGCAAATAATACTTCCATTCTTATCGGAAGCTGTATCGACGCGGTAAATCACGGCTCTGCAATTGCGCATAAAACTGCCGAAGCAATGAAGCGTGTAATTGCCATAACAAATGAGACAAATGAACTTATTGAAGGCATTGCACAGCAGACTGTAAAGCAGGAGGAGTCCGTCCGTCAGGTAAAGATAGGCATAGATCAGATATCCGACGTTATCCAGCAGAACAGCGCCACAGCCGAGGAAAGCGCAGCAAGCTGCGAGCAGCTCAATGCTCAGGCTCTTACGCTCCGTGATAAGATAGCAATATTCCATACATAAACAAAGCGGACGGAAAGCCGTCCGCTTTTTTACGGTCGGTATCCGGCAGAAAAACGGAGCAGACCGTTCCGATCTGCATAAATACATAGGTGTGCTTACCGGATATGAAATAAAGGATATTCCGGACTATATCAGAGCCGTGAAAGAAAACGATATACCGGAGCTTTATATCCCCGCAAGGTACAAATAATGTCATAAAAGGGTAAAATTATCTTTACTGCTAAAAATGCCGTGCTATGATTGTGTATTTTATGGGTTGAAAAATTGTTTTCCATGTGTTATAATATATTTTATAACGGCAATATGTGCTTATTATTGCTGAAAGTTATCAAAAAGGAGAGTCTGTTTACAAATGAAGATAATGATATGCGATGATTCAATGTTTGTACGCAAGAAAATGAAGGACGCAGTTCTGGCTGCCGCTCCCGACGCTGAAGTTGTCGAGGCTTTTGACGGGCAGCAGGCTGTTGATAAATATACGGCTGAAAAGCCCGACCTTATTTTCATGGATATTATCATGCCTGTAAAGAACGGTGTGGAAGCTCTTACCGAAATAATGGCGATCGACAAAAAAGCTAAGGTAGTTATGGCTTCGTCTGTAGGTACTCAGGAAAACCTCAAGCAGGCAATTCTCGCAGGCGCTTATGATTTTCTCCAGAAGCCTATAGAGAATGACGACGTTGCTAAAATAATTTCCAAGGCGCTCAAATAATTACAGGGAGGCTAAAATATCATGTTTACACAATTTTTCGGCAATTATCTTCTCCGCCGGCAGCTCGTATCTTCGGAACAGCTTTCCGAAGCGCTTCAGATCCAGAAGAATACCCGTCTTAAACTGGGTGTTCTGGCAATAAATGCAGGTCTTATGACAGCAGATCAGGTAGAAAAGGCTCATGACCGTCAGCAGCGTGCCGATAAGCGCATTGGCGATGTTATGGTAGAAATGGGATTTCTTACAAAGGATCAGGTAGAAGAGCTTCTCAGAACTCAGCCTACCGGACATCTTCTTCTCGGACAGACCCTTGTTGATAAGGGATATATGAGCAATGCTCAGTTTGAGAGCGCATTGAAGTCTTACAAAGAGGAAAACAGTCTTTCCGATTCGGACATGAACAATACAGATGAAAATGCTGCTAAAAAGCTGGTTGCAGGATTTTACAATATATCTTCCGGCGGAGATTCGGATCACGCAGTAAATTATGTTTCACTGATATTCAAAAATCTCATACGTTTTATAGGCGATGATTTCACACCAATGGAACCGTTTGCACTCAAGGAACCTATAAAGAATGTTGTGCTCCAGAACATAAGCGGCAGTACGAATATGACAACGCTGATCTATGCCGAGAAGCCTGCGCTCATAGCATTTGCTTCAAGGTTTGCCAAAGAGGAAATGAGCGGCGACGATGAATACACACAGGCTTGCGTAAGCGAGTTCATAAACCTGCACAACGGACTTTTTGCCGTAAATGTTTCAAACGACACAGGCAAGGAGCTTCAGCTTGAACCTCAGTGTTATTACGATGAAATGGATATAAAGGGACTTTCAAAAGCGTGTGTAGTTCCGGTAAATTATCCGTTCGGAGTTATTAATTTTGTTATTGCAATGTAAAATATTTAACGGGACTGTTCCACAGCGGAACAGTCCCGTTTTTACTGAATAATACTATCTTATAAAATGCGTAGGGCTCCACGGCTCTTTTTCGGGGAGTCCGTATTTTTCTTTGCCTAACGAAATGCTTTTCATAAGGAATACCATGTTCCGTGCAAGTACACGCATGGTCTGTTTTCCTTCTTCGTCCATTTTGGCTTCGCCCTTTTCTCTGCCGTGGATACTGTTCCAGTATTGGCTGGAAACTACAGGCATATTTGCAATGGTGAAAAATTTATTTATCTCGTCAAATGCTGCCGAGCAGCCTCCGCGCCTTGCGCAGACAACGCTTGCGCCAACTTTCATTGTCTTGTCGAAAGCCGTACTGTAGAAAAGTCTGTCAAGAAAAGCTATCAGCGTAGCGTTGGCGGACGCATAGTATACCGGACTTGCAGCTATCAGACCGTCCGCCGCTTCAAACTTCGGAGCGGCTTCGTTTACAATATCATCAAAGGCGCACCTGCCGTTTTTAAAGCAGTTTCCGCAGGCAATGCAGCCGCGGATATCCTTGTTTCCTATCTGCAATACCTCGGTTTCTACATTTTCCTGCCTGAAAATATTTTCCATTTCTCTTATTGCAATGCTTGTATTGCCGTTTATTCTCGGACTTCCGTTTATTATAAGGACTTTCATAAGATCTCTCCTTTTCTGATATTGATAATATGATACCACAAAAAGACCCGTATGTCAATTGCATAACATCGGGTCATTTTTTGAAATTATGAAGAAGCGGACCGTTCCCGTGCCCGATATCAAGACCTGCGGATATTGCTCCGGAAATATATTTTTTTGCTTGCTCAACGCTTTCGGGAATTGTCATCCCTTCCGCAAGACCGCAGGCTATTGCAGATGAAAGGGTGCAGCCTGTTCCGTGAGTGTTAGGGTTTTCTATGCGCTCCGAAGCATAGCGGGATATTTCTCCTTTATGGAACAGGATATCGGCTGCTTCACCTGTAAGGTGACCTCCCTTTACAAGCACGGAAACGCCGATCTTATGGGAAATGTATGCCGCGGCAGCTTCCATATCGCTTTCGCAGAAAATTTCCTTGCCCCAGAGCAGCTGCGCTTCCGGAATATTGGGAGTGATAATGTCCGCTATGGATAAAAATCTGTCCGAATAAAATTTAACGGCATTTTCTTCCATAAGTCTTTTCCCGCTTGTGGAAACCATTACGGTGTCGATAACAATATTTTTTACATGATATTTTTTCAGAAGCTCATATGTACTGTACATGATATTTTCGTCGGGGATCATACCAATTTTGACCGCATCGGGGAAGATGTCCGAAAGGACTTCTTCAAGCTGAACGGAATAAAAATCGGCAGGCACTGTAAAAACGTCCTTGACGCCCATGGTATTTTGCGCTGTAAGAGCGGTGATAACGCTCATTCCGTAAAGTCCATGAGCTTCAATTGTTTTAAGATCTGCCTGTATGCCTGCACCGCCGCTGGGATCGGAACCTGCTATTGAAAGTACTGTTTTTATCTTCATGATATTATCTCCCGTGCTTTTCGGAGCAGTTCCGAAGCTGCCGCTTCGCTGTCGTCTGCTGACATTATTGCGGAAACTACAGCAAGACCCGATATGCCGCTTCCGGAAAGCACGCCGCAGTTTTCAGCCGTTATGCCGCCTATTGCGCATACCGGAACAGATACTTTTGCACAGATATTTCTTAGCATATCTATATCCGTAAGAACGGCGTCCTTTGTTGCGGTAGGGAATATCGCTCCTACTCCGAGATAGTCCGCGCCGTCAGCCTGAGCCTGCAATGCCTGCGGCAGACTTTTCGCGGTAGCTCCGATAATGCTATTTTCTCCCATGATACGGCGCAGATCGGCGATAGGGATATCTTCGCTTCCGCCGTGTACTCCTGCTGCTCCGCAGGCAAGCGCGATATCCGCTCGGTCATTTATTATAAGCGGAACATGGAATTTGTCAGTGACCAGCTTGACCTGCTTTGCAAGCGCAAGAAGATCGCGCGAACAGCGGTTTTTTTCCCGAAGCTGTACAAGAGCAGCGCCGCCGCGGCAGGCGGCTTCGATCCTTTTCAGAAATTCAGTGCAGTCGATCCCGCGGCTGTCGGTCACAAGATAAAGGGTAACGTCAGGCTTCATTTTCATAATACCTCGCCTTATTGATGTAAATATCTATATCTGCGGAAAATAATCCGTCTATTATCGAACCTGCAAACCGGCTTATGCTTTTGTCTTTCCTGAATATCTCAGCTGCCTGTTCTCCGGCAATCCCCATAGTGACCGTCGCAGATACTGCGCTGTCAAAAGCATTTGCGGCAGTAAGGAAGCACCCGGTCAGCGCTCCGAGAACGCAGCCCGTTCCGGTAACATATGTCATGAGCGAATCACCGTTTTTTACATAAACCGTTTTGTTCCCGTCCGTTATAATATCCGTTTCGCCTGTCATCATTACGACTGCCGAATATGCCGAAGCAGCTTTTTCAGCCATTTTTGTGCAAACGGAAATATCCGTGCCGTCGGAGGAATCAACTCCTTCAGCATGAGACGCGATCCCGCAGAGAGCAAATATTTCCGACCGGTTACCTTTGATGACATCGGGAGAATATTTTTGTATCAGTTCATTTGCAAGCTCCAGTCTGAAGCTGCTGCACCCGATCCCGACAAGGTCGATTATCCACGGAACGGAGAGATCATGAGCAGTTTTTGCCGAAACGGATATTGCAGCGGCTTTGCTGTCGTTTATGCCTCCGAGATTGACCGAGAGAGCCTTTGCGGCGGATACTATCCCGACGGATTCTTTTTCAAATTCAGCCATTATAGGTCTTGCCCCGACAGCAAGAACGGCATTTGCGCAGTATCCGGCTGTAACGTGATTTGCAATGCAGTTTACCAGCGGACGGCGCAATGCGATTTCCTGTCTGAGTGAATATATTTTTTCGGGAGTTATCATAAAAATTTCTCCATTTTGTTTGTCAGTTTTTTGCTTTTTCTTCGTCGTCAAAGATCTCGAGCAGTCTTGCTTTTTTCATTGAAGAAACTATTATAGACGCCGCCACCGTTCCTACAACACTGGAAACAAAGAACGGGAATACAAAGCCGAAAAGTGTTGCGGCAGTATTTTCCATAACAAAATATGCAATAGGGAATGAAAGCATACCGCCTATCACCGATGTTCCGAAAAGCTCTCCGATATAAGCTCCGATAAGGCGTATCCATTGTCCTTTGTGCTTGAGGATCATGTGATACATTGCTCCGGAAAGAAGCGCTCCCACCATTGAGCCGGGGAAAGCAAGCGGCGAACCGAGCCCAAGCAGCAGACGTATAAGACTTGCACAGAATGCTGAACCCATAGCGTACCACGGTCCTAAGTAAACGCCTCCGATTATGTTCACCAGATGCTGTACCGGACTGCATTTCGCGCCAAGGAACGGGAACGAAAAAAGCGATCCCACAACGGCAACTGCGGTTAGAAGTGCAGCTGCTGCAAGTTTTCTGATGTTTGTTTTGCTGTTTTTGTTCATTGTAATATCCTCCTTCCTGTCCCGAAAGGAGAGTACTGCGGGGCAGACTCCGTCCATTGGGACAGATCGGTCGAGACTTGAAAGTCTCCTCTCACCCCGAAACACGGGTTCCCTCGCAGAATTTATTACGCCCTCGGACGCTCCTCCGCCGGCGTATATTTCAAAGCAGCAATGCTGAAATATCATTTTTCCGTGCAAAATTCTACCTTTTTGCCTTCAAGTATCATGTTTGTGGTCCGGACCGCACACATTTTTCCGCACATCGAACAGGTATGCCTGTCGGACGGGGGAGTGCTTTCAAAATAAGCCTTTGCTTTGTCCGGATCTACGGCTATTCTGAACATTTCGTCCCAGTCTACCTTGTGGCGCGCTTCAGCCATTTCATTATCACGGTCTCTTGCATGAGGAACGCCCTTTGCAATGTCGGCAGCGTGGGCGGCTATTTTTGAAGCGATTATGCCTTCCCTTACATCGTCTATATCAGGCAGACGGAGATGCTCCGCAGGTGTGACATAGCACAGGAAATCCGCTCCGCTTGCTGCCGCGATCGCTCCTCCTATCGCGGAAGTTATGTGATCGTATCCGGGGAAAATATCAGTTACCAGAGGTCCGAGAACGTAAAACGGCGCTTCATGACAGATACGTTTCTGCAATTTCATATTTGCCTCTATTTCGTTCATAGCCATGTGTCCCGGACCTTCCACCATGACCTGTACGTCCTTTGCCCAAGCGCGTTCGGTAAGCGCGCCAAGCTCGATAAGTTCGGCTATCTGTCCGCCGTCGGAACTGTCGTCGATACAGCCGGGACGGAGCGCGTCGCCGAGACTTATGGTAACGTCATATTCGCGGAGAATGTCAAGGACTTCATCATAATGTTCATAGAACGGGTTTTCATTGCCGGTCATTTCCATCCATGCGAACAGCAGCGAGCCGCCTCTTGAAACGATGTTCATTTTCCGTTTGTCACGCTTGAACGCTTCGACTGCACGGCGGTTTATCCCCGCATGGATAGTCATGAAATCCACGCCTTCTTCCGCATGAGCGCGGACAACTTTCAGGAAATCCTCCGCGGTGATTTCAAGCAGATCTTTTTCAAGGTAGCCTATAGCGTCGTACATGGGAACGGTCCCTATCATTGCAGGAGACATTTCTATCAGCTTCCTGCGGAAAGTATTTGTTTTACCGTAATTTGACAGATCCATTATAGCTTCCGCGCCGAATTTAAGTGAAAGTTTTACCTTTTCCATTTCGACGTCGTAATTTTTGCAGTCGCCGGAGATACCGAGATTGACGTTTATCTTTGTTTTAAGTCCTTTGCCTATTCCCTCTGCGGAAAGCGACTTGTGATTAACGTTTGCAGGAATAGCTATCTGTCCAAGTGCGGCCAGTTCCCGTATTTTTTCTGCGGGAACGTATTCCTTTTCCGAGACGGTCTGCATTTCGGGTGTGATTATGCCTTTTTTAGCGGCTTCCATCTGAGTGCTGTAATTTTTCATAAAACCCCTCCGATAATTCTTTAATTTCCCTGCGGTGCAAAAAGCTTTCTGAGCTGCGGAACGGAGAAAAGTATCACCGCGCCTATTACCGTAAATATTATCTCCGGGAGCATATAAACTCCATTGTAAACGAGGCTGTAAAGCCATTCATTGTCTGTAACAAATCCGCTCCAGAGTTCACCGAATGAATGCCAGATAACTACTCCGCTGAGAAAATGACTGATAAATCTTAATACGCCTGCAAATACCGTTCCGCCTATGTAACCGGGAAGTCCCTTGTTACGGAATATTCCCGCAAGACCTACGACCGTAAATGCAAGAACATAATCGAGCAGTATGCTTCCTATGAGCATGAGAGGCGTCAGTCCCCAGCCGAAAACTCCCGACGTTGCAAGCTGAAAAAGTGAGTAAACGAATGAAGCGAAAAGACCTTTTTTAATTCCGTATCTTATGCTGTAAACAACGATAGGAAGCATTGAAAGCAGCGTTACCGAGCCGCCCCAAGGCATTTCAATTATCTTAACAAGACTTAATGCAGACGCAAGAGCGACCATTACTGCACCTTCAACAAGCTCACGGGTTTTAAATTTCATATGATTTTACCTCCAAAATAAAATTTGCCTGCACCGAGCGGCGCAGGCAGATCGTTTATTCCACATAAAGATCAGAACAATTCCCTACGCCGGCATTATCCGTATCAGGTCAAAGGGTCGGAACTGTTTTTGTTCCCTCTCAGCCGCAATCAGCAGCTCCCCTGTATAGCACAGATATATTCTAACATTTTTTTCTTGATTTGTCAATAGCGATCCAAAGCTGTTCAGAAAAATTTTTTTGCTGCAATTTAAACAATGCATATGCTTATTCTGACATTGTTATTGTTTGATTTTTACAAAAATCAAATTTGCTATTGACAGCAGAGATTTTTAGGTGTATCATATTAACATAAAGCCTACTAAACACATATGAATTATTGATTAAGTATGCTGAACGGTTCGACCCGGAACAAAATAAAATTCGGAGGTAAAGTAAAATGAGTAATTTTTCAGAAAGAAATTTAAAATTTGAGACCAAACAGCTTCATATTGGTCAGGAGAACGCAGACCCTGTCACAGATGCGAGAGCCGTGCCTATCTATGCGTCCACATCGTTTGTTTTTCACAATTCACAGCACGCTGCGGACAGATTTGCCCTTAAAGATGCAGGAAATATCTATGGACGTCTTACCAATCCCACACAGGATATCTTTGAGCAAAGGATCGCCGCTCTTGAGGGCGGAGTTGCTGCTCTTGCAGTAGCTTCCGGCGCGGCGGCTATCACATATACGATACAGAATCTTGCTCAGGCAGGGGATCATATCGTTGCTTCAAAAACTATTTACGGCGGTACATATAATCTTCTTGAGCATACGCTTCCTGCTTACGGAATAAAAACTACTTTTGTTGATCCCGATGAGGAAGGCTCTTTTGAAAATGCTATTCAGGAAAATACAAAGGCAATTTTCATCGAAACTCTCGGAAACCCTAATTCAAACATAATTGATATTGAAAGGATCGCCGGCATCGCTCATAAGCATAAAATACCGCTTGTCATAGACAATACTTTTGCAACTCCGTATCTGGTGCGTCCTATCGAATACGGCGCTGATATAGTAGTTCACTCCGCTACAAAATTTATAGGCGGTCACGGAACGGCAATAGGCGGAGTTATTGTTGACAGCGGAAAATTCGACTGGGAAGCCAGCGGAAAATTCCCGTCTCTTGTTGAACCTAATCCGAGCTATCATGGAGTCAGCTTTACAAAGGCTGTGGGAGCGGCTGCATTTGTAACAAAGATCCGCGCTATACTTCTGAGAGATACAGGAGCAACGCTTTCACCGTTCCATGCGTTTTTGTTCCTGCAAGGTCTTGAAACGCTTTCGTTAAGAGTTGAAAGACACATTGAAAATGCGATCAAGGTAGTAAATTATCTTAAAGATCATCCTCAGGTAGAAAAGGTAAATCATCCGTCTCTTGCGGAGGGCGAACAGAAGCGCCTGTATGATAAATATTTCCCCAACGGCGGCGGTTCAATATTTACATTTGAAATAAAGGGAACAGAGGAGGACGCCAAGAAGTTTATAGATAATTTGCAGATATTCTCGCTTCTTGCCAACGTAGCCGATGTCAAGAGCCTTGTTATCCACCCTGCATCGACCACGCATTCACAGCTCAACGTTCAGGAGCTTGAAGAACAGGGTATCAAGCCCAACACGATACGTCTTTCCATAGGAACGGAGCATATTGATGATATAATTTACGATCTGGAAGAAGCATTCAAGGCGATAAAGTGATCGTTTTGGGCCAATTTTAAAGGAATTAAAAAATTCAGAATAAAAATGCCGGTTTTCATAAATAAGAAAGCCGGCATTTTACTGCGTTTTACCAAGTCCAGTCGGACATGAACCGTGTCAGCTTTGTTTCCTCGCCGCTGCGCTTCTGCTGCTTCTTTATTTCGTTTACAACTCCAAGCGCAATGAGCGCCGCTCCCGTAAGAGCAAGATATATGAGCCATGCAATGCTGTCAAGCTGCCTCAGACTGAGAAGCGCCGCTGAGATCACCATTGACGCCACTGCAAGCACGAACCAGCGCTTGCGTTTTATTATAAACGATACCGCAAGCATTATCAGCAGAACTATGCCGATAAATACCGCGTCAAAACTTTCACCCGAAACAAGCGCGCCTATGAACAGTATCACTATGCAAGCTATTGCCGCTCCGAAAGAGAAATTGTATACCTTTTCCGGCACGTCTTTATGTATGATCCTGAGAAGTATGCAGAATATCACCACAGGGAAAAGGTTAAATTCAAGCCCGATAATATCCGGTATATCAAAGAACGGTATCGTCCACCATATGGTGAATATCCCCAATGCGGAAACTGTCATTATAAGTTTCTTTGCAGAGTGCGTCTGTTCGCGGCGGACGAAATTCAGCACCGCTATTGAAGCAAGAATACAGCCTATCCATGTTTGTACTTTCCCGTCAAATCCAAGCAGGAACACCGCCGCAGTAAATATCGAACCAATTGAGAAAACGTCTATCCAGTATTTTTCTTCAAATATCTTTTTGCGGAACATCAGCCGTCCGAAAATTGCAAATACCACCGTACAAACTGCCGCAGGAACGCTGTAAATGCTTTTCATCAGCACAACGTCAAGAGCAAATATGGGGAAGATCAGATCAAGCGTATTTTTCCGGAAAATGCTTAACAGCACCGAGCATACCCCAAGGATCGCTGCGAAAATGTACATTATAACGCTGTTATTTCTTTCTGCCATAAAAAGCATTATTCCCGAAAATACCGGCATAACGTTCCAAAGAAAAATTTCCGATGGCAGTTCAATTTTTTCAAAATCACCCACATCGGCAAATATAGTCTGCACCGCAAATATAAGAAGCAGCAGCGCCGCAGGGAAGCAAATAAAGTAAATTCCGTCGGTGAACTGTATGCCCATGAACAGTGCAGTCAGCAGAAGTGATGTGTAGAAAAGCCATATCCGCGAGTATTTTCCCTGCGGAAACGCCTTTTTCACAAGGTAAATAAGCGAAACGCCCGTTACTAAAATAAGCGGCACGAATAAGTATGTTTCCGCAATTAGAATTATAATACAGTATACCAAAGCTGCGGCAATTACTCCGATCCCGTATGCTTTTGCGTATTTTTCCGCTTTGGGAATGAACATCGTCACCGCCGCGATAATGCACATCAGCATAAGCGTTACCGCTGCCGCGCATACGATCCCGGGATATTTTTCCGTTTCTGTAAATAATACTATGAACGGGAAAAATGTCAGCGCGGTAAGTGAAACGGTTATTATGCGAGAGAATTTTTCCTGCTTTGAAAATACCGCAAGCAGCGTTCCGACAGCAAGTATGCCGAGCCCGATAATTCCGTCGGTCATATATGTCCCAAGGTCTGCGTTTATAGAAATCAACGAACAGATAAACGCATACGCTGCGATAATAATATCGTTTATCGGTGAATAAAGATGTTTTTTGAGCGGCGTGAACCTTGCTGCCGCAAAGTATAAAGCCATGAAAAGATATGCCGCCGCAGCCGAAAAGGCATATCCGCTTAACTCAAGCTTTCCGAAAACATACAGGGAAATTTCCGCCGAAAGCCACAGCACCGCTCCGAATGACGCTGCTTTGTATCCGCTCGTTTTGCTGCGGAGTGCAAGAATAAGGAGCTGCGCAAAAATTGCCGCAGCCGCACCGATAAGCGTAAGTGACGGCAGTTCATTGTCGGCAATAAGGGAAATATTCTCGATAACGCCAAGGAACGCGACTGCTCCTGCGGCAATGATACCCAGAACTTTCATTATTTTTCTGATAGGTTCGGGAAAGATCCCCATTGCCGACAGAACGGTATAAATAAGCGCCGTTGCGGCAATTATTGCCATAAATCCCGACATTCCGTCAGGGTCAAATCCCACGAACAGCGCAGCAGTCATAAAGAAAGCAAAGGCTATAGTCCCGCCCGCGCCGTTTTTGTCCGAAACGGATTTTTTCAGGAAACATACGGAGAATATCAGGAACGCTGCAAGGGAAATATATCCGTCCTCCGCTGCAAAAAGCGATATTACGCTTAAAACCCACACATTCAGCGTGGAAAAACGTTTCCATTCGGCGGCAAATATAGTTTCCTCACCGAAAATGTTAGTAAATATCCTGCTTACAAGCGGTTCTGTGAGAATTATAAGCAGCGAGAATACCGACATTCCCAGAGAGGCAATATCTCCGCCTTTTGTAAACTGCCATATCAGCGAAACTATCGCAGCCGAAAAGCTTGCAAAGGACACCGCGGCAAAACTTCTGAATTTATAATCGTGTGCGCCTTTGAAAAACGGTATGCATACCGTAATGAACATTAACGCAAAGACAGCCGCTTTCCCGTCTCCGTAAAAGGAAAAATATTCCCCGAAAATTTTAAGAACGCCTGCGGCGGCAACTGCCGCCGGAAGAAAAATACTTCCAAGTATGTAGAATATCCGTCCTGTCTGGACAAGACCGAGTTTTCTTTCCGCAACGGAATGTATCCCGAAGAACAGCGCCGAAAAGGACAGCAGCAGTACCGAGCGGAACAGTGTGTTCATTATTTCCCATGCTGCGGCAGCAAAAATAAATCCTGCAAGAGAAAGCAGCAGCGCTCCGAGTATAAGTATTATATTTATAGTGCTGATGCTCTTCTTTTCCGGTACATATAAATTTTGCGGAATATTCTCCGTTTTTTCAGGTACGGCGGTTTCTGCTGCCGTTATATCGGGAATAACACGGCTCGCTGTTTCTTCTGGATAGCAGCCGTTTTTCGCATTTACCTCTGTAGAAATCGCAGTTTCTGATGTTTCCGAAAGAGCCGCTGCCGGAATATTTTTTGGAATGGCATAGGACATATCATAATTTGTATCATATGAAGCTGCCGGTTTTTCAGCGGCTTCAGCATGGACAGTCTGAATGTTGTCCGCCGGTTTTTCGGTATGTAAGTCCGTCAGTTTTTTTATTTCTTCAAGCAGCGCTTTATTTTGCTTTTTCAGATCGGAATTGCTGCTTAACTGTACTAAATAGAGTATCAGCAGCACGATAGGCGATATCAGCCATATAATAGCAAATATGATCAAAGGCATACTATCATTCCTTTTTAATATAATTTATTTAATTATACATAAAAATGTAAAGTTTGTCAATCTGAAAATGCGTTCTGACATAAATAAAAAGCCGCAGAAAAATAACTGCGGCTTTAAGTATTATTATTTGCTTATTCAACTGCTGCGTCAGGAGCGTTTTTCTTTACGCTTTCAATGCCGTTGAGGCAGCTGGCTTTCTGCTTGTATCCTTCGCTTGTGGCAATGATCTCACCGTTGCGTGCTTTAAGGCGGAATCTGTATTCGCCGCCCTTATCGGTGTAAACTTCAAATTTCGGGTGCTTGAGGGTTTCGTAACCTTCGACCGTCTGATCCTCGATATCGCCTTCGCAGCATTTGCGGACGCTTTCAATGCCGTTTTTGCAGGCGTCAAGAGACTTGTAGACCTCGCTTGTAGCGATAACTTCACCGTTGTTTGCTTTCAGGTCGAATTTAACGCCTGTAGCTGTTTCCTTGATAACAAATTTGCCCATTTTTTATTCCTCCTTATGGAATTATTTTTATTAATTATATTATAATCCGACAATTTTGTCAAGAGAAAACTCCCTCTTTTATCATAATGTAAAAGAGGGAGCTGTTTTATCAGAGATCTACTTTCGGAAGTCCTGCAAAACCAACGGCAAGATCGTCGTCGGTGGGGATATAGTCGGTCATTTCGCCGTCGTTGTACTTCTGGTATGCTACCATATCGAAGTAACCAGTGCCTGTAAGACCGAAGAAGATGTTCTTTGCTTCTCCTGTTTCTTTGCACTTCATTGCCTCGTCGATAGCAACGCGGATAGCATGGCTGCTTTCCGGAGCAGGAAGAATACCTTCAACTCTTGCAAACTGCGTTGCAGCGTCGAATACAGCAGTCTGTTCAACGGATACCGCTTCCATGAGCTTGTCATCATAAAGCTGAGAAAGTATAGCGCTCATGCCGTGATAGCGGAGACCGCCTGCGTGGTTCGGAGAGGGAATGAACCCGCTTCCGAGAGTATACATTTTTGCCAGAGGACAAACCATTCCGGTATCGCAGAAATCGTATGCAAATTTTCCTCTTGTGAAGCTGGGGCAGGAAGCAGGTTCAACTGCAACTATGCGGTAATCTGCTTCTCCGCGGAGCTTTTCACCCATGAACGGCGCGATAAGTCCGCCAAGATTTGAGCCGCCGCCTGCGCAGCCGATTATAACGTCCGGCTTTACGCCTATCTTATCAAATGCGATCTTTGATTCCAGACCGATTATGGACTGATGAAGAACTACCTGATTAAGCACCGAACCAAGTACATAACGGTAGCCTTCCGTGGAAGTAGCCGCTTCAACGGCTTCCGATATAGCGCAGCCGAGGCTTCCGGTAGTTCCCGGGTGTTCGGCAAGTATCTTTCTTCCTACATTTGTAGTATCCGAGGGAGACGGTGTTACTGAAGCGCCATAGGTGCGCATAACTTCACGGCGGAAGGGCTTCTGCTCATAGGATACCTTTACCATATAAACCTTGCAGTCAAGTCCGAAATAAGAACAAGCCATTGAAAGGGCAGTACCCCACTGACCTGCGCCTGTTTCTGTAGTAACGCCTTTGAGCCCCTGCTTTTTGGCATAATAAGCCTGAGCGATCGCGCTGTTCAGCTTGTGGCTTCCGGAAGTATTGTTGCCCTCAAATTTGTAATATATGTGAGCAGGTGTGTCAAGAGCCTTTTCAAGGCAGTATGCCCTTACAAGCGGAGAAGGACGGTACATTTTATAGAAGTTCTGGATCTCTTCCGGGATATCAAAATACTTTGTGTCATTGTCCAGCTCCTGTTTTACAAGCTCGGTGCAGAAAACGCCGGAAAGCTCCTCGGCGGTCATCGGCTGTAAAGTACCGGGGTTGAGCAGGGGAGCGGGCTTGTTTTTCATATCAGCCCTCAGGTTGTACCATTTTGTCGGTATCTCGTTTTCACTGAGATAGGTCTTATAGGGTATATTCTTTTCCATATGCACGTTCCTTTCATAATAAAAATTTAAATATGGTATGATCCGGACAGAATATTCTCCGCTTGCTCCTGCCGGGTCAAATTATGGACTGAAATCACTGTAACTCTTTTGATAATTATTCTCAATACGGATCAAAAATATGATATGTATTCAGATAAATTTCTTTTTTGCTTCTTCAAGGGAATTTATTACTTTGTCGCACCATGTGTCAAATTCCGGATCCTTTACCTGACATTCCGGGTGTGAAAGAACATATTCAAGCGAAATTCTTACGCCCTCGGAAAAACTTATCTTCGGACAAAATTCAGGCACTATGCGTTTTAATTTGCTGTTGTCGAAAACTACCGAAACGGATTTATCACCGGTAAGACTGCCATCATAATCGTAGTCCGGACCGACGCTGTGAAGAAAATCGGAAGAAACATGATACGGGTGAAGTTTAACGCCGAGAGCTTGTGCGATAGTTTCATATATCTGGTTCCATGTAAGAGTTTCGTCGCTCGTTATCTGGAACGCTTCGCCGATAGCGTGAGGGTTGCCCATAAGTCCCGCGAAGCCTACCGCAAAATCCGTATTGAACGTAAGCGTCCACAGGGAAGTTCCGTCGCCTTGTATAATTACAGGCTTTTCATTTCTGATCCTTTCAATTACCTGCCATGAGCCGTTCTTTCCGTGAACTCCGAGGGGAACGCTTCTTTCGTCGTATGTATGGCTTGGACGTACTATAGTAACGGGGAAACCGCTTTCACGGTATTTTTTCATAAGAATCTCTTCACAGGCTATCTTGTTGCGGGAGTATTCCCAGTAAGGATTTGCCATAGCCGTGCCCTCGTTTATGATATAGCTTCGTGAGGGCTTATGGTAAGCGGAAGCCGAGCTTATGAAAATGTACTGATCGGTAATTCCCTCAAAAAGACGGATATCACGCTGTATCTGCTCGGGAACAAATCCGATAAATTCGCAGACGGTATCGAATCTCATGCCGTTTAGTTTTTCGGAAACGGCTTTTTCATCATTGATATCGGCAATTACGGTATGTACCTTATCGGGAAGCGAATTATTCCTGCTTCCGCGGTTAAGGACGTAAACTTCCCAGTTCTTTTCAATGAGCCTGTGGACTACCGCTGTGCTGATAGTTCCTGTTCCGCCGATGATAAGAGCTTTCATAAACATTCCTCCCATACATTATTAAAAAATTCCCATAATTATATTATACATTTATGCTGAATAAAATTGGTTAAATATTTGTAAATTATTGTATAAATTGAAAGTAATTGTTACTGCTTTGTAATTATTTGTAACCAATTTGTAATTGAAAATATTCCCGGGGTATGTTATTATTTTATTAAAGGGAATTTTTTTATTCGGAGGGATATTAATGAAAGCAATAAAAATAATTTTTGCTGTTTTATTTGCGGCAATTATTTTTTCGGCTTGTCAGAAAAATAATTATGACGGTCTTTTTCCGGAAAAAATTAATAAGGAACAGACAATTGACCCCGAAGTTTCTCCCGAAATAATTGACAGCCTTTCGGAAAATAAAACCGTTCTTGAAACGGCAATTGAAACGGCAGGAGAAATTTATGATGAACTTGATGGGCGTATTTTTATTGATATAAACGGTGATGATTTCCCCGAAAGGATAGATGTCCGGAACGCGTCATACGGCAGAAATATTATTTTATATTATTTTGATCCCGATAATGAAACATGGACGCCGTTAAATGACTGTTATATTTATTCCGTTCTGAAAATTTGCTATGACAAAGAAAATAACGAATATTTCTTTGCTGCGCATTGGAAAGATATCGGGAATACCTCGTATTACAAATATAATTTTACCGAATACGGCTTTGAACAGACGGATAATTTCGGTAATGTCAAGTGTATTGCAAGCGGAGAAACTCTCCCTGAAAGCGGCGTTTTTAATTTTGATACTTTCTTTTATTATGGCATAGTGGACGGTAAATTCTATACGGAAAATTCCGAAAACGGATATGAAAACATTCTTGATAAAGCATTGTCGGAATACGAAATCATAAAAACTATTGACTGCGATAAAATAATTTCCGAAAACGGCGGCGGAGATATTTTTATAGACGAATTTGCCGATCAGCCAACAAGTTCGGAATATGCAAATTCTCCAACAAAAAATGAAAAAGAATTTATTACGATCGGGGAATTGGAAATTCCCATTGACGCGGCGTCCGTTTGCATAAATAATTACGATGCCGGATCTATAACGGAAGAAACCTTTGAAAAACTTTCGGAACTTTCCGATCTTGCGGAACTTATGATAGTTTCTGATGATGTCATTGATATAAGCGGCATTGAAAAACTTACAGGACTGCGTTCGCTTGAAATATCCACGCCTGACAAGGCAGAAAACCTTTCAAAAATATCCGGACTGAAAAACCTGACGGTATTTTCAGCCGATTATTATATTGGCGATGATATTGCTTTACTTGAAAATGCAGACAGCCTTACGGCGTTTATTCCGCATTATATGAGGGAAGAAGATATGTCGGCGGATCATTTCAGACCGTTATATGAACTTGAAAACTTGCGGTATATATGCGTCGGATATGAAGAACCGATAATTTCCGAGGAGCAGATAAATGATATTGAAGAAAATGCTCCGCAGATAAATATTTGTTATATTTTATAAAAAGTTTTACATTATTTGCTGAAAATAAGACCGCTCCCGTTTTTTGCGGGAGCGGTAAATTTACGATATATATACCGTAAACGTAAGAGTGTCACTGTATGTTCCTGCATACAGTGCATTTGTTTTGTCCAGATCGCTTATAAATCTCAGTATTACCCAGCCTGAATTTTCGCCGGCATTAACTACAAGGATATCATATGAACTTCCTGCCTCAAGGGTCTTGCCGTTTGCGTTCAGGGAATAATCTATATATCCGTCGTTATTTTTCATCTTGAAATCGTTTAGGCTTGCAACATTTACTACCAGTGAAGTACCTTCTTTTATCCTTACATTGCTTGCCTGAACGCCTCTTTCGATCGGTTCTTTATCTCCGTCATTAACAAATGTTACTCCGGCAGGGATCGTTACCATATATGATATTTCCTCGTCATAGGAAATATTCATGCTTCCGCTTTTGTTCAAGGAATCCTGATCTATTGCTTCTTCGGCTGAGCTTGTAAAAGAAGCTGTTGTAAATATCAGCAAAGCAGCTGCTATATTCAAAAGAATTTTTTTCACTTTTATTCCTCCAAATAAAAAATTATTTTTGCCGAGAACATTATCCTATTCAACAATAAGTTCTGTTCTTATATCTGCGTTGTTGGTAGGACTGTGATTTCCGCCGATACGATAAGGCTGAACGTGTATTATGGCTTGATAAGTGCCTTTTTCAAGCGCACGGGAAAGAGTTATATTATAAATATGCTTTCCCGGTTCTACCAATCCGGAGGTATAAATAGTTTCGTAATCTGTTTCGCTGCCGCTGCATATTTTAAGTTCAAAGGTCATGCAGTATGCTCCGGCATTTTCCTGTGGGTTGTAAAAATCAACGGCTGCTTCTTTGACGCCTGCGGATATTTTTATGACTGCTTTTCCCCATATAGCAACGCCTTGTTCTTCAACAATGCCTTTTACGGGAGTATGTTCATATTCCGCATAAGGGTCGATCGTTATATTTACGCCATTCTGAAAATTTTTTTCATATTTATAAACGGATATTGTTCTGCAAAAAATTATTATAGATATGATAAGGAATAATATTATAAAAATTATCAGAATTATAAGCAGACCGGAAATATTATTTTTATTTTTTTGTTTCGTGTACTCGCTTCCCTTCGTTTTAAAAGGGAAATTCTTTTTGCGCTGAATAATGATAAATAGGGGAAGTTAAGCTGTATTTGATATGTGTCAGTTCAGATGATCGGAGTTATTATGCAGTACAGAATTTCCCCATTTTTATTTTATGTGATATGTAAAAAAATGTTCGGACGAATTTTTTTATTTTGGGTAAAAACTTTTTATTATAATAATACAAAAAATAACGCCTTTCGTTCAATAAATTACGAAAGACGCTGCTCATTATAAAATATCCGATAATTAATTACTCAATTACTGTTTATTTATAACTTTTTTAAGATGTTTTTCACGGTCAAAATATTCCTTCGATTCCCTTGCCATTACTCCCGAAAGCAGTACAAGCGCAATAATATTCGGAAGCGCCATAAGCCCGTTGAAAATATCGGCAATGTTCCATACCGCTTCAACCGTCATGTATGGACCTATAAAAACCGCTCCTATGTATATCCAGCGGAAGATCACCGTAACGCTTTTCTTAGCATTTGTAAGATATGCAAGGCACCGCTCCGAATAATAGCTCCAGCCGAGAATAGTAGTGAATGCAAAGAAAATAAGACACGTCATAAGAATAAATGCGGTAACTTTGGGAGGAAAGGGAAGTCCGCTCTGGAATGCTGCCGTTGTTATTCCTACGCCCTCAAGGGAAGGATCGCTCCATGCTCCGGAAATTACTATTGCAAGTCCGGTCATGGTGCATACGATTATTGTATCTATAAAAGTTCCGGTCATTGTGACAAGTCCCTGACGGACAGGCTCTTTCGTCCTTGCAGCGGCTGCCGCTATAGGTGCGGAACCAAGTCCGGCTTCGTTTGAAAAAATTCCTCTTGCAACGCCTTTTTGCAGCGATATCATCATTGAACCCAATGCGCCGCCTGCTATGGCGTCAAAGCCGAATGCGCTGCGGAAAATTTCCGCCAGAGCTGCCGGGATCTTAGTTATATTAAGGAAAATTATCATCAGGCTGAAAATTATATATGCTGCCGCCATGAACGGCACTACTACCTGCGACACCTGCGAGATACGTTCTATACCGCCGATTATAACCAGCGCCGCACAAACGGTTACAATAAGTCCTGCAATTATAGTTGCATATGTGATCTCGTTATCACCGATCATGAATGCCGTTTTTGTGGTGAAAAAATTATTTGCCGCAGACGTTATCCCGTTTATCTGCGTGATCGTACCAATGCCGAGCAGACCGGCAAAAACTCCGAAAATGGCAAAAGCCTTTGCAAGCCATTTCCATTTGATACCCATGCCGTTTTCTATGTAATAGAACGGACCGCCGAGATAGTGTCCTTCTTTGTCAAGCGTTCTGTAGCGTATGGCAAGAAATCCCTCGGTGTATTTTGTAGCCATTCCGAAAAGCGCGGCTGCTATCATCCAGAAAAGCGCTCCCGGACCTCCTGCGGCGATCGCTGTGGCAACTCCCACTATATTTCCTGTTCCAATTGTTGCGGAAAGAGCGGTGCAAAGAGCCGCAAAGCTGCTTATTTCACCGGGACCTGCTTCATCGTCCTTTATCATGTATTTGAAAGCCTGCGGCAGATGCCTGAATTGCAGACCTCGTCCCCGTATTGTAAGTAATATGCCGCAAGCCATAATAATTACTATAAGCGGTATGCCCCATACATAATCGTCAATGGTCTTTATTATATTGTTGAACGTTTCCATAAAAAATTTTCCTCTTCGTTGGATTACTATACTGAATTGTATCACATAAAAGCCGATTTGTCAAGAAAAAAACTCCCGCAGTTTTTCTGTGGGAGTTTAACGCTGAATTTTAAAAGTACAGACAAAGATCTGTGAAAAACATATTTGGTTTGCTGTATAGCTCAGGAAACATCAGTAAAATATTCCGGATAGAAATATTGATAATACGGATCGTTGGGGTCAAAATCTTCCGGAAGTCCCTGTGAAGTATCCGGGATACCGGTATCAGGCTGAACGGTTTCCGTGCCGTAATAGTTGTTCTGTTCCGGAGCTGTGGTAACGACCTCCGAAGGATCGTAAACATCTGCCGGAGGATATTCCGGAGAGGTTTCTGCCGGAACGGTGCCGTCGGAGTTTGTCCAGCTTGCACTGCCGTCTCCGAAGCAGGAATAATTTGTGCGCGCAAAATATCTTTCTATGCCTTTTACTATTGCAGCCGCAAATTTTTTCTGTGATTTCGAGTTTGCCAGCGCCATTGCTTCATCATAATTCGTAACGAAAGCAGTCTCTACAAGTACTGACGGGAAATCCTGCTGAAGCGTTACCCAGAAATAATTGTATTTTTCGCCCCGGTTTCCGTGACCGTCTGAATGTATCTCATTCTTTATATAATCTCCGAGCTCTTCGGAAATGTACTTTGCCAGCGGCTGTGAGAACGGCGTAAAGTAGTGTGCTTCCGCGCCCGTGCCGCTTTCGCTTGAAGCGGAATTGCAGTGTATCGAAACGAACATATCCGGAGAGTACTGCCTTGCAGTTGAGGAACGATCCTCGGTAGGATATGTTTCACTTTCCGTTTTTAAGCGGATAACATTTGCACCCTCGTCGGAAAGCATCTGCTCAACATATTTTGCAATTGCAAGATTGGCTTCCTGTTCCTTGATATGTCCTATAGCTCCCGGGTCGAACGCGGAACGCCCTGTGTAGCCGTGTCCGGGATCAATTACAATAGTTGCGCCGTTTACGCTGCTTCGGCAGCCGTTGAACCTCAGGACAAGTTCTCCGCTGCTGTCATAGGTCGAAGTTATTCCGCCGAATATGCCGTTCTGACGGAGCGAAAGCGTGAGTTTTGCCTGTTTCATCTCGCCGGATTCGGAGGTGCTCCATGTTCCGGAGGTGAACACCGCGCTGTCCGGGAAAGTGATATTTCCCGAAGAAATGCTTGTTACATAATCAAAGGTTATCGTTATATATCCTGAATCAAACGAGGAAACATAATAATTTCCGTTGCCGCCTTCGCTGTATGCTATATTGCCGTAGCTTATAGAAAAAGGCGTTTTTACAGGCATTTTCAGTTTTATTACCGTGTCCGTGCCGTCCTTTCCGGCAGCAGTCACACTTATGGGATTGCTGCCCAGCGGCTGATTGTCAAGTACTGATACCGCGTCGGTGCGGATACGCTTTCCGGAATTTGTAAGATAATAGTCAATTCCGCTGTATGTAACGGTTTTTACAATGTAGTCCAGCGTTCCGGCAGGAAGTCTTGTACAGTCAGGCGAAGGACTGGTAGTTGTGGACTTGTAATTGTATACCATTGTATTATCATTGTTTACGCGCAGGATATTTCCGCTGAAATCGTTCAGTATCTCTGCAAGAGCGTTCACTATTATGTGTGCGCCTGTGCGCGATTCGTTTATATCGCCGGTCTTGGTGGGATATGTGCCGTAAAATTCAACGTTTCCAAGGTCGATGTCCTGTCCTTTGATACCTTCGGGAGCAGTATAGTAGCCTGTATATTTCGTGTAGTTGGAGTTAGGGTCAAGTTCATCGAGCTGACCGTCTACTTCCTTGAGAGCAACGCTTTTTCCGTTTATTTTTGCCGTAACGGAAGAGCCCTTGTAGGCTATTGCACTGAGCGCGATCGTGGACTGTCCCTCAACACGCATTGTATCGTCCGACGGTGAAACGCTTTTAAGAACATTTACCGTTCTTGTTATCTTGTATGTTATGACCTTTGCTTTGTTCTGGAATTTGAACGTATTTACGCCTACGTCAAGTTCCTCGGTAAAATAGAAACGTCCGGCTTCGTTAAGTTCTATTTCCTTTCCCTGATAGTAGACCGGGAAATTAGGGTCAAATGAGCCGGCAAATATTACCGTTGGTTCTTCCGTCTTGAATGTGGTTTTTGTCGGAAGGGTCATTTCAAGTTCGCTGTTCAGACCTTCAAGGTCTATCGTATCATCGTAGTGCTTCATAAGCGCGCTTGTGGATTCCATAACGTTGTCTTCAAGAGACGAAAGTGAGTTGAATGCACTCCCTCCGTACATATCATAATCCGCAGCAGCGATAACCTGTTTTACAAGCTCGTCCGGAGAGCCCCAGCCCTCCGCGTCGGTGCAGATCTGCTCGTTGATGTGATGTACATAAAGGGGAATGTCAGCTTCTTCGGCATAGTTGTTCCACCAGCCTAAAAGCTCTTTGAAAGGTTCTTCACTGTCGGAGATCGAGCCTTCCGCTTTAAGCATTATAAAATCCGCATAACCCTTTTGGATATAGCTTACCGTATCGGCGTAACCGTCTGTAAGAGCTTCAAAATCCACAGATGTTTCCGAACCGTTTTCGTTGGTAGTATAGTTCGCCCATACGTCGTTAAGGGCTATTCCGACGGGAACGGTGTTGTTTGTGCGCCTTACGGCATCGGCGGCAAGACTGAAAACGTATGCTCCGTTGTCTGTAAGCCAGTTGTCAAATCCTATCCCCGAACCGTTGTTCATATAGTCGCTGAGGGAATCGGCGCTGCGGGAGGAATAGTAGCCGTCAAGTATTATACCGTCCACCGGATATTTTACAGTAAGGCTGTGAACTATTATCGCAAGACTGTCTATGCGGGACTGCATATCCATATCGTCAAGACCGGCAAGGGCATAATCGAGACTGAAATCAAGATAAACGTAAAATCCGCGGTCCTTGGCAGCATTTATGGCATATTCCGCCAGAGGACGTTCAACTGTATCGTTTATATCCGTGCTGTAAAAGGCTTCGCCTTTATAGTCGGTGCGTATTATTATGGAATTGAGCCGGTGATCTTCGGCAGTGTCAAGCATTTTTTCAACGCTTTCGGATATCTGTTCCCCGGTAAGGACTTCGCCGCCCTGCGAAACGCCGTAATCTATGCCGGGAGTTATGTAAGCACCGCGCATATTTTCCGGAAAGCTGTACATAGGCGCAAAGTCAGGCTCTTCAAAATCGGGCAGGTCTTCGTCTTTATTTATTTCCTGCTGAGGTGCAGCTTCGGTCATATGTCCGGGATCGTTTTCCGCAAACGCGTCAATATCCCTTATTATGACAGGATCCGCGCATATGGGGACAGAAAGCGCCAGAGCAGTCATTATTCCGAGAATTTTACGGATATTTATTTTCAATTCCTGCATTCCTTTCTTTTTCGTTCTGTGTTCAGGGGTGCTATTTTTCAATATTTTTTATTTCATTGCTTACTGCCGAGGCAGCTTCTGCATCGGGGTTGAATACCGAATCATATCTGTAAAGCGCTACTCCGCCGTAATTTGAAAGACTTTCCGCCAGCTTCATCTGTCTTGAGATAATATCGTTGTTTTCTATCCATTCGTTTTTCCCGCCTGCTCCGGCATAAGTATCCACTGCGCCTATCTTGTATGCTGCAAGTCCGAATACGAGTTTTACGCCTGAATTGCCTGTCATTCCGCTCCATTCTGAAATAACACCGGAATAGGGGAGAGAGGCGTTGTTAAATCCAAAATATACCTGCGGAAGAATATAGTCGCAGTATCCTTTTGAAGAACACCATGTACGGACGTCGGCATAGGCTTCATTGTAGTCGTTTTCCACGCTGCCCTGTGGAGAAATGCCGAAAATAACCGATGAATTTGCGGAATGTACGGTATTGTAGAGCTTTCTGACCATTTTGTTCACATTGGATATTCTCCATTCGGAAAGCGTCAGGCTCGTTCCCGACGAAGCATAGGCTTCGCTGTCAAAATCCGCCGATGAAGTAGGGTAGAAGTAATCGTCTATCTGTATGCCGTCTACGTCATAATTGGATATGATCTCGGAAATGCCGTCAGCGATAAGGTCTGTAACTTCGTCGTACGCCGGATCAAGATACCACCGGTCACCCGACTTTACAATATATTTTCCGCAAAGCTCGTCGCTGTCGTACCATTTTTTTATTTTGAATGAACTGCTTATATTCTGTATCTGTGAAGAAGTCATCAGCCGCATGGGATTTACCCACGCATGAATGGAAAGACCTCTTTCATGAGCGGCTCTGACCATTATTTCAAGAGCGTCAAAGCTGCTCCCGCTGCCGATAGTTCCGCTGTACTGTTCTCCTGAGGGGAACAAAGAAGAATCATAATATGCGTCTCCGAAAGCCCTGACTTGAACATATACCGTATTGAATCCAAGATCGGCGATGTTTCCGAAATATGTTTCTATCGACTGCCTGAAAGATTTCTCCGATTTGTTTTTGAGAATGGACATATATTCCAGATACGTTATCCATACTCCTTTTTGTTCATTGAAATTAACGGCATTATAGCTTCGTCCGGCAGAGGGAAAAGCGTTCGGTTCGTAAGGACTTTCATACTGCAATGTATGAGCGGACGTGCCGGAAGTTACGGAATAAGGGGCTTCTGTCTGCGTATCCGTAACTGCTGCGGAAGTTTCCGCAGCCTGCTGCACCGTATCTGTTTCCGTTACGGGAAAAGTTTCAGGCTCTGAAGCAGCTTCCGTATCGGAAGTCAATGTGTCGGAATTTGTCGTTTCCGAAGGTATCGAGGTGCTCCCGACAGTCTCCGTAGTACCGGAAACCGTTTCTGTTTCTGAATATGTATCGGTCACGGAAGAAGTTTCCTGCATATCAGCCGCAGAAAAAACCGTTTCCGTTACCGGAGCGTCATCTTCGGTCACCGCATGGCATGAGGTAAGCAAAGATATCAGAATAACAGCCAACAAACACCAACGAATACGCATAGATCCTCTTTTCCTTGCAGTACAGACATGGACAGCACCGCGGCGCTGTCTGGATAATATAATTATATAACATTTTTCATCGGAAGTCAATTACAGAACGGTTACAATTGCAGCGCCGCTCAATTATTTTTTCAGCGAAAAATGATGCGGCATTATGTCGCTGAATTTGTACACAGACGGGCTGCCGTCCTTTTTTCTGAGGATAATGCGGATATCGGGAGCAAATTCGCCAAGCACCTGACGGCATATGCCGCATGGGAAAGTTTCTTCCTTTCCGGAGGAAACTATTGCTATTGCTTCAAGATCCTTATACCCCTCAGAGACAGCTTTGAAAACAGCGGTCCTTTCGGCGCAGTTTGAAGCACCATAGCTTGAATTTTCCACATTGCAGCCGGTGAACACCCTTCCGTCTTTGCAAAGCAGTGCTGCTCCAACCTTAAAGCCTGAATATGGAGCGTAAGCGTTTTCCATAGCTTTTTCCGCTGCTTCAAGAAGTTCTGTATCAGTCATTGAAATTACCTCTTTTCGTATATTTACACAAAATGGGCAGATACCTTCTGCCCATTTACATATTTATAAGACTGCGGTTATGACCGCCTTCGTCCAGCATTTCCATTATTACTATGCTCATGCATGACATATCAAAGGACAGGTCGTAGACTTTATCTGTGCCTATGACTGCCACTACAGGACGAAGCGGCTGATCCGGATAGTTTTTTATCACATAAGCTGTTTCTCCGTTGGAAAGTTTTAACTTTGAGCCGAGCGGGTACGGAGCGACTTTTCGGAGAAACGCTTTTACCGCATTTTCGTCAAAGTGTGAATCCAGACCGCCCATAATGTACTCTATTGCTTCATTCGGAGGACTTGGCACCCTATACGGACGGTTTGACGTAAGCGCGTCGTAAACGTCGGCAACTGCAAGTATTTTTGCATAAGGGTGTATCTCTTCGCCTTCGAGATGATTGGGATATCCCGAACCGTCCAGCTTTTCGTGGTGACAGATTATCCCGCAGTAAACATCGTCGTTTATCAGGTCCCGTTCTTTAAGGTGCTTTGCCGCAAGAACAGGGTGCTGTTTTACGACCTCGTATTCCTCATCGGTAAGCGGACCGGGCTTATTGATTATGTCGGTGGGTATGGCTACCTTGCCGAGATCGTGGAGTATTCCTGCCATGCCGATATCCTGGAGCATTTCGCCGGACATTCCCAGTTCCATTCCGATAGCGATCGACATTATGGCAACGCTCAGACAGTGGTGATAGGTGTAATCATCGTATATCTGCACTTCGGCAATATTTACCAGCATATCCTTCTGGAGCTGGAGATTTATTATCATATCATGGATCGTGCCGGTCAGCTTTGCAATATCGCTTTTCTGAACGCCGTTTATGCCGTTTATGAAATTATCGGCTATATCGTGCAGCTCGGATACGGCTTCGCGCCTGATAGGCTGATCCACCGATGATATCACGCGCACATCGCTTGAAGCAGTATCTATATAAGCGCCGTCGAGCTTTGCGGTACGGATCGCTGATATATGCAGGTCTGTCAGCTTCTGACCGCTTTTGACGGTTATAGGGGAGGCAGACTTATCTATGATAATATTTTTCGCAAGACACATTCCCGGAAGAAGCTCTTCCGAGGCAACAAAAACCATTTGCGAAAACTCCTTCCGCACCGGAGCGGAACGAAGCAGCTTCGGCTGAAGCCCGCTTCCGGTAAATAGTATAAGTACCCATGCCGCAAATAAACAGGGCTGCCGCACCGCTAATAATGTTGTGTGGCAACCCCCTCAGCTCAGTAATATTAAATATTGGATATACATATTATGTATAAGACAAGCAATTACTTTTTAAGCTGTGTAATGCAGTCGGCACATACATATTTGTTTTTGAACTCAACGATATTTTCATCGCTTCCGCAGAAAGCGCAGGCCTGTTTGTATTTTTTAAGGATTATTTTCTCGTCCTCAACATAAATTTCGAGAGCATCCTTTTCACCTATACCGAGACCCCTTCTCAATTCGATGGGCAGGACTATTCTTCCAAGCTCATCAATTTTTCTTGTGATTCCTGTTGCCTTCATTGTGGCACCTCCTGATTTTTTTATATTATACCTATTATATCTCATTTTGTATATATATGTCAAAAAACATTGTGTTAATAATTATGACTTTTTTATGAATATTAGTCACACATATTTCTTCAAAAAACCAATATCCGAAAAAGGAATATCTTGACGAAATTTGAAAAAATCAAGAAATAATGCGGTTTGCGGAGGTTTTCCCCCTTAATTATATTTATGATGCCTTGCGTGAAATTATATTAATAAAATGTCAACTATGGTAATTATGTATCTTATTAAAGGAGTAAAGTATGCTTAAATGGATATTTGCCGTAATGCTTATTATTTCCGTAGGATTTGGCGCAGCTACAGGAAATATGGATAAAGTCTGTGATTCGGCGTTAAATTCCTGTGTTGAAGCTGTAGATCTTTTTCTGTATCTTCTGGGCGGAATGTGTATGTGGGGAGGACTTATGCGCGTTGCCGAAAAAGCAAAGCTGACAGACAGACTTTCGGAACTGTTCCGGCCGTTCCTGAAACATATTTTCAAGGGACTTGACCTTAACGGAAAAGCGTTCCATGCTGTCTGTATGAATATTACCGCAAATCTTCTGGGGCTCGGAAATGCTGCCACACCGCTCGGACTTGAAGCTATGCGGCGTCTTGAACAGGAGGAGCGTCCCGGCGATACCACCAGCAGAAATATGATAATGTTTGTTGTGCTCAATACGGCGTCAATAACTATTATTCCGGCTACTGCCGCTTCACTGCGCGTAAGGCACGGTTCGGCTGCGCCTATGGAGATACTGCCGTGCGTGCTTATAACATCGGCGTGCGCGCTTGCCGCAGGACTTATTTCGGCTTCGGCGTTGGATACTGTCGGAAGGAGAAAAAGAAAATGAGCAGTTATGTCATTCCGATGTTCATAGCGATAATAATGATAGCAGGGCTGTTCAAAAAGGTCGATGTTTTCGGAGAATTTGTATCGGGAGCCAAGGAGAGCTTAGGTGCAGCCTTTGATATTCTTCCTGCGCTTATAGCGCTTATGACGGCTATAGGTATGTTCAAAGCCTCGGGAGCACTGGAATTTATTTCCGGAATGATAGCGCCTTTTACGGAATTTCTGGGATTTCCGGAGGAATGTATACCTCTTGCGCTGATACGTCCTATCTCCGGCAGCGGGGCGCTGGCGGTATTTGAATCAATATTGTCCGATGTTTCGCCGGACAGCTTTGCGGGAAGAGTAGCAAGCGTAATGATAGGTTCCACCGAGACGACTTTTTATACTATAGCCGTATACTATGGGATTACAAAGGTCAAGAATACCCGCCATGTCATAGCATCGTCCCTGACGGCTGATATTACGGGATTTGTGCTTAGCGCACTTACGGTAAGGCTTTTGCTTTATTGATTTGCACATATTTTTGCCTGAAAAAAAATTTTTTTTGTCAGTTATGATGAATATTAAATAATTCCTTGACAATCCGCGCTGATTTTGGTATAATAATTAAGCGTTGTATGGTTCTGACAAAGAGTTATACAGCCAATGAGCCATTAGCTCAGTCGGCAGAGCATTTGACTTTTAATCAAAGGGTCTGGGGTTCAAATCCCCAATGGCTCACCAAGAGAAACCTCGCAAGCAAGTCGTTTGCGAGGCTTCTTCAAATTTTAGGTACACATAAAAGTACACACTTTTTATTTTCCGGACAAAAATTTTATTTTTCTACGCTAAAATTCGTTTGAAAATATCCTGTACCATTGCAGCTGTCTCTTTCATGTCGCCGTCCATTTCATGGGAATATACTCCGTATGTATCCATATCCTTGGAATGTCCTACAAGCCCTTTAAGATACCCCTCGGGCAATGTCTTTACAGCCGATACAAAGGTATGCCGCAGTTCATATGGTGTGACCGGTGGAATGTTGTGAAATTCGCAGTAGCGTTTCCAGTGCTTGTTATATAGATCATTGCTTATAGGTTCTCCCCACTTATCGCAGAATACATATTCCGAATCAATATCGAGATCTTTAAGAAGTTTTTTCTGCTCTTCAAGAATTGCTGATGTATATATATTCAGCAAAAAATTTCGTCGGGCGTTCTGATTTTTCCCCGTGGTGACTTCACCTAATACATTAATGGAACGGCGAAGATACACCGTTCCGTCTCTGATATCCTCCCATTTAAGTCCGGCAAGCTCTCCCGGACGGAGACCAGTCAGGACGTGAAAACGATATGCATATATGAATATGTCCGGCTTTTCTTTTCCGCGGTATAATGTAGTGTTGTTTGAAAAAAGAATTTTCAAATTTTCAGGCTGTAAAATATGTTTTTCACATACTCTTGCATCACGCGGAATAGTCAGGCTCTCCGGAAATAGCGTTGTATACTTATTTTTTCGGCAGAATTTTACGAAAGCCACAAGACAAGAACGCAGATTTGAAAGCGTTTTTTTCGCAAACCCTTTTCCGTATGCTCTGTCAATGACGTTCTGTAACTGCTGTTCGGTGAGGTTTTCCACTCTGACACTTCCGATGTATGGATTGATATGATTCCGAAACGCGCTTTCGTATTTGATCCAGTTGCTTTTTGACGTCGTGATTTTCAGATGTTCAACATATTGCTCCGAAGCCTGACGGACTTTTATTTTGCCGTCGGCTATTCCGTCATCAAGCCATCTGTCCGCTTTTCGGTTTGCTTCGAGCTGTCCGGCTCTGCCAGGTGTGGAAGATGTAAAAGTCTTGCGGATCCCGTCACGCTGAACATTTATTTGCCAACGTCCCCGTGATTCGATCCATTTCGCGGTGTTTGTTCTTTTCATCAATATTCCTCCTTGAAATATGGTGAGGAAAGTATATAGCTTGTGCGCTGTAGGAATACTATTCCTCGGCTTGCATATATCCCGTCTATGTTCGCAGTGAACCGCCCCAAATTGTGCGAACAGCACAAAAAGCCCCTATGGCAAATTAAATTAAGAAACAAACTGACTTCGCAATTCAAGCGGAGTCAGTTTGTTTTAAGCTGAATGCGCTGGTGATTGTAAAAGTAAATATAGTCATCAATTAATCGTCTCGCATCATCAAATGT
>CANQXX010000007.1 GCA_947627905.1 uncultured Clostridia bacterium | reverse complement strand
GAAGCCAGTTCGTTTCTTAATTTATTTTTCCATAGGGGGCTTTTGTGCTGTTCGTACAAATTGGTGCAGTTCACTTTTGGGCATCGGAGGTTTCTTTTATATTATCGGTCATTTGCTTTTATGGGAATGTTTTCCGGCAATGGCAAGGTATTCTTCCTTGTGCTGTTCGTAATATTCTTTCAGATGTTCGGATATTGACACGGAAGAATACATCGAAAGCAGAAAACGGAATTTTTCTCTTCGTTCTTCCTTGCTTGAACGTATATGCTCCTTGAGCTCCTCATAGCGCATGACAATATCGTTCTCTTTCGAGAACTGACGTACCTTTGCAACGATATTTGTGGAAAATGCAGCGTCTATTACTAAAATCCCGTAGAAAAATCCCACGCAGAACGAAAACGCAAGATTTTGTGAGAACCATTCAAGCGCATTAAGTATATGCGGATGTATCCCGAAATAATATATTGCGCTGAGTACCGCCCAGAAAAACGAGAATTTCGGGCAGATTATGCCGTCTATATTTCCCCATTCATGACTGTAATCCCAGAGCTTTATTTTCATATGCTTTATGAAAATTATGCCGGCAATGTATTCAACAAAGGTTATACATACCGCCATTGCCGCAAAAAGCACTATCTTTCTGAGAATGTCCGACTCAATAGGGATAACATTTTCCAGTCCTGCCATAAAATAAAGCAGACACAGGCTGAATCCATACAGCGGCAGATATGGTCCTGCAAGAAATCCGGGATTTATCCATTTTTTTGCAGAAAAAAATCTGCGGAAAACTACCTCAAGGCACCAGCCCAGCAGACTTCCCACAAAAAACAAAAACGCCGCGATAAGAAACGTTGACATATTTTCTCCCCCGTTTTCGACAAAATTCTATTTCATAATATCATAATGTTTTATATTTTTTTGAATGAATTTATTAATTTTATATTGACAAAAGAAGCTCCTCTTTAATAAATAGAGGAGCTTCTGTAATGCAAATAAACTTTACAGTGATCTATTCTTTAATAATTTTATAGATTTCCGGAACAGTCGGCGGGTCAAGCTGAAACGGATATCTTGAGATCGCCGCCGCTGCGCAGGCGCTTGCAAATCTGACAAGTTCATCATCTGACATTCCCGCCGCAAGAGCATATGTACAGCCTGCTTTGAAGCTGTCCCCTGCGCCGAGAGTGCTTACAGCATCCACTTTGTAAGGAGTGAATTTTTTTATCTCTCCGCCTTTTCTGCCATAAAGAAATTCTTTTCCTCCGTTGGTTATGACAGTAAGTCCGCCGCCGTTTTCCTGAAATAAAGGAAACATTTCTTCCCGTGAACTGCCGCTGTAACTGCCCCGCAGTCCTTCGCCGGAAATTACCGAAACAGCGGAGCTGCGGTGTAAAAAGCTGTCATATTCGCAATCTATTGTAACATAAGGCTTGCCGTGTTTTACGCACATTTTAGCAGCATTTTCCGAATCGTTCCCGAAATACGGATCTATTGCCGCAGCATCACATTCGATGATATCCGTTTCTTCAGGCTCGTTCCAGTGTTTAACGCCCGTACTGTATGCATCGGAATAGAATTTTCCGAATGTTCCGAAAGGCGTGCGGATATCTCCTGATATCCAGATGTAGTCCTCAAGACCGTCATAATTTTCATCAAAGCAAAGCGAAGATATATCAACAGAACGAGCACTATAAAATTCCCGTACAAGTGCGGCGGAATTTCTGCCGATATGTGTTCCGTCGATTTTAACCTCCGCACCGAGAGAAGCAAGCACGGCGGCACATGTTCCCGTTTCGCCGCCGGGAAAACGGTAACTCTGCCGTATTTCGGAATATTCGTCCGGCGTTGGAAATTTTTCCAGCATATAGCTGTTGGAAACCACTATCATTCCGTAACAGTATATTTTCATAAAACCGCCCTTTCATGTTTTGTCAGGTACAATTTACGAATATTTTCAAAAGCGTATATACCTAAAAATTAAACAGACCCTGCAAACGGCTTGTTTGCAGGGTCTGTCTGGCGCAGAAGGAGGGATTTGAACCCTCGCGCCGGTTACCCGACCTACGCCCTTAGCAGGGGCGCCTCGTCACCACTTGAGTACTTCTGCAATGGTAACAAAAAATTATATTGAATGTGGCGGAGAGGGTGGGATTCGAACCCACGGTCCCTTGCGGGATCACTGGTTTTCAAGACCAGCTCCTTAAACCACTCGGACACCTCTCCGCATGAGCCGCTACACGGAAAAATGTATCCGCAACTGACGACTAATATATTTTACCACAATAATTCAAATTTGTCAATAGTTCAGGAAAAATTTTTTTATGAAAAATTTTCCTGAATGTACTTTGAAGCATATTCTATCAGGCTTTCGCGGTCATTGTCCGCTTCTTCGTTCATAACGGCTTCAAGGAGCGCCTTTAGTGTCTGACCGATCTCTGCGCCTTTTATTCCCATGGCAAGCATATCGTTCCCCGAAACGGCAAGATCCGTGACCTTGAAGCACTGTTCTTCCGCAATAATATCTTTTGCCGTTTCAGCCATATCATCTATCGTTTTAACTCTTTCGGAACAAAAACTGTGCTTTGCTTGGTTATCCCCTTTCATTACTTCCATAAGCAGGAAAAAATCTTCCTGTCCCAGCTTGGAAATAAGTCTGCGGACGAATTTACGCTCGTTTATGGGTGTAAAATAATGATATCTGATAAGTTTTTCAATGCGTTCAACGGTATCTTTAGGGAATTTCATGCGTTTGAGCACTTTGGAAGCGATCTCTGCGCTTATTTTTTCATGTCCTTTGAAATGTCCTCTGCCGTTTTCGTCCATTCTGAAACATTCCGGCTTTCCGATATCATGAAAGAACAGCGCAAGCCTTACATCTGGCATAGGAGCGGAATTTTCCACCGCATGAGCGATATGCCCCCACACATCATAAGCATGGTATTTGCTGCGCTGGTCAAATCCCACGCAGGGAGCTATCTCCGGAACAAAAACTTCAAAAACTTCGTGGTAATGTTCAAGGACTTTACACGGCGATTTTCCGGAAAGCAGCAGCAACAGTTCTTTTGATATCCTTTCCGCGGAAACATTTTTCAGCAGATGTTTCATTTTAAAGATCGCTTCCGAAGTCTTTTCATCTATGTCAAAGCCAAGCTCCGAGGAAAAACGGAGCGCGCGCATTATTCGGAGAGCGTCCTCGTCAAAACGTTTTTCCGGCTCGCCGACGCAGCGGATCTTCTTTTCGGCAATGTCTTTCTGCCCGCCGAAAATATCCACAAGCCCCGTTTTTTTATTGTAAGCCATTGCATTTACGGTAAAATCACGTCTGGAAAGGTCGTCCGAAAGTTTTTTTGAAAATATCACCGCTTCCGGGTGTCTGTGGTCGGTGTATTCGCCGTCGATGCGGTAAGTGGTTATCTCGACGTTTTCGCCGTCCGAAACGACAGTAACCGTTCCGTGCTTTATGCCAGTGTCAATTATATTATAGCCGGAAAGACATTCCTTTATTTCGTCCGGAGAAGCGGAAGTAGTTATATCATAGTCTTTTGGAACATTTCCGATAATATGATCGCGGACGCAGCCGCCGACAATGTATGCTTCAAAACCGTTCTCATTTAATTTTTCCATAATTTGCAAAATATTGCCGGGAATGAAAAATTCCATAAATTCCGCTCCTTTCCTGAAAGGGTATACAAGCATTATATCACATTTTTTCAGTCAATTCAAGAATAAAAATATGTCAGAAATTCCATAGAATTTTATTTATCCGTGTGCAAATAATATTGTTACCGAAACAAATTCGGCAGAATTAAGGACGAAACGGAGCGTCAGACATTGAAAATTTCGTGTCGGAAAAGCTGCGTTCCGTCCTGATATCAAGGAGAATACGGCTATGAAAAATCCTTCTATCCAGTGCGATGTTATATCCTGCAAGCACAATATGGACAGCGAACGTTACTGCACACTTGACTGTATCAAGGTAGGCACACACGAGCAGAACCCCACAGTATGCGAGTGTACGGATTGCCTTTCTTTTGAAAAGAAGAGCGGCAGCGGCTGCTGTCAGTAAGTGAAAAAGGGACTGTCAGACGGCAGTCCCTTTTTTGTTTTCAGACATTTTTATTCCTTCCATGATATTGAAATAATATTTATTTTTGATCCCTCATCAAATATGAAGATCATAGTTAGGTTTTCTACATTATATATAACTCTTGTTAAACCGTCTTGTGTCTCTGGTTCTGCTTTTCCAAGCTGTAAAAATAAGTCTTGCAATTCTGTTCCCAAGGTTACTCCATTAATATTGATCAGCATATTATCAGGTATTTCTGATTGATTTCCGCTTATTGAAAACATAAGTGAAGTATAAATATCATCATCAGTTACACTACCGCCAAAAGATGATTTATTTTTATACAAGATCATATTATCATCTGCGCTAAAATTTTTTCCTAAATCACTTAATTTAATTGGATAACTATAATTAACACCATTAATGTATATAAAATTATTTAATTGTTCTGAAGTCCAACCGTCTTCCGGCGGTTCAATAGTTTTGATCTCAATATTTTCTGTAACGGCAGTGTTCTCCTCATTTACTTGTGCAGACTGATCTTCAATGTCATTTGCTTTGCACCCTACCAACCCCACAACAACAAACACCGCTGTAAGAAGTGATAAAAACTTTTTCATAATTAACTTTCTCCTTAAAAATAGAATGCAGACTTTAACATTTGCTCCTGCTATAGTTTAATTTACAATATTTATTTCACAATCAGGTATTATTTCATCAAGTTCCTCTTTTATTGTCTTGTTTTCGTCGGAAGTATAGTTTGTAATTACCGATAATTCTTTCAAAGCAGTTAAATTTTCAAAAATATATGCTTCGTCAGCAGTATAATCATGTGTTATATCCAACTTTTCAAGACAGCTCAGACTTGTTAGCGCTTCAATATCGTTAATAGACGTTTTATACGACCAAAGCCGCAGATCTTTTAAATTTTTTAGATTTTCGATAAATCCAATATCTTCAATTGTGAAACCCTGCAAATATAATTTTTCCAGCTTTAAACAATTTTCTATAGCTTCAATATGCGGCATAGTACCGCCGTCATTGCAAAGTATTGCACCAAATTCTTTTAAATTTTCAAGTTCGGAAAGTACGCTGTAATCTTCTACTGTGGATGTAAAGCGAATCCATATTGTATCCAGATTTTTGAGTTTGGACAAATCGGAAATATCTCTTACACAATCATCATTAATAGTTAAATATTCCAAATTCGGGAAATTTTCAATACCATTTAAATTGTCAGCTCCTAACTTATTAATTGTAAGCCGCTTTAAATTTTCACTATATGAAAGGTCAGAAAGAGAAAATCTGTCGCTTTCAATTTCAATTGCAAAATATTTATCTGAAAACTCATCATATTTTATGCCGACATATTCCGAGTCCGATTCAGCATATATATCTATTTCATTATAAATATTTTCTGTTTCTGACTTTTCAGGCTCTTTAATTATCTGTTCGGGCTGTCCTGCCGTTGTTTCTGTAGTCTGTTGAGTTCCTTGAACAGTTTGCTCTGTATCAGCTTGCCAAGTATCGGTATCAGCCTGACACCCTACCAACCCCGCAATAACCAACGCCGCCGTAAGAAGTGATAAAAACTTTTTCATAATTAACTTTCCCCTTAAAAATAAAATGCAGACTTTAACATTTGCTCCTGCTACAGTTTCATTTTACACTTTTTCGATATATTTTGTCAATGGATCTGCACAAGGTATTAAATTTTGCTCCAAATAAAAGTTGTCAAGCAAAAAAATTTACATAAAATCAACATTTATTTAATATTTGACTATATAATGGCGCTAAGATCAAATAAAAAAGTGACCGCCTTTATTTAAGACGGTCACTGACATTTTATTCCTGAACAAATGCAAATCTCGGTTTTACGTTTCCGTGGTCGTCTACGTCCTCAAGGAACATATTCAAAGGACGCACCCAGACGGTAGGCTTGTCGTAAATCTGCATATAAACTACCTGTTCTTCGCAGGTCTCATGGTCTTTTGCAACATTCAGCACTACATAATCTCCGCCCTTGAAATGCTTGTAATGTCCGCCGATAACTATTTTACGTCCGTCGGGAACGCCAAGCCCGCGTGTGCCGTTGTTCTGCGGCTCAGGCTGCGGAGCAGGCTCCTCTGCGGTAGCGGGAATTTCCTCGGCTTTGGGAGCTTCGGGAACAACAATCTCTTCGGAAATATTTCCGAGCTTTGGAGCAGTGTCGCTGTTTACAAGTATCATTGACTTGTTCTGCGGAACGGTAATTTCCGCATTGCCGCCGTTTACAGCGATTTTTTGCCCGCTGAGCAGGTCGGTAAGGCTTCCGTATGGGGTATTAAATCTGAATGTATAGTCGCCGTCGCTGATATTCAGAGCAATATATGCGGTATCGCCGTTAAGTTCACGCTTGAAAAGAAAAGTCTGGTTTTTCAGGTCAATTTTTGCATAAGAGCCGGACTGGATCGCAGGCAGGGACATTCTTATCGCGCCCAGCTTTGAAATATGTTTAAGAAGTTCATCATTTCTATCAGGAATATTGTTAAGATCAAGGCAAGGACGGATAGCGCGGTCGGCGTCCGCACCCTGACCCTTTGCGCCGTAAATGCCGAACTCACTTCCGTAATAGATAGACGGAACGCCGTACATTCCGTACATCATTGTATAGCAGCACTGTGCATGAGCGGGATTTCTCAGAACGGACATAAGACGGGCAACATCGTGGTTGTCAAGGAAATTGTACATATAGATATTTCCGTACTGACCCATCTGGTATTCAATGGAGTGTGCGATCTCAAAATAATTTCTGTCGTTATGGGAGGAATAAATTCCCTTGTAGCACTGGTAATTTGTAACGCAGTCGAACATATCACGGTTTGCCCAGCGGTTATACTGACCGTGGATAATTTCACCCATAAGCCAGAAATCCGGTCTTATGCTGCGTGTAAAGCCGTGTATCCTGCGGATAAAATCATCGGTGAGGCAATCTGCCGCGTCAAAGCGTATGCCGTCAATGCCGAATTTTTCTATCCACATTTTTACCGCGCCGAAAAGGTGTTCCACAACTTCATTGTTCCAGAGGTTGAGTTTTACAAGGTTATAGTGACCGTTCCAGCCCTCGTAGGAAAAATTGTCGCCGTAGGGAGAGCGTCCGCCGAAATTTACGCCGGAGAACCAGTCCTTATAGCGTGAGCCCTGACCGTTCTGCTGTAAGTCCTTGAATGCAAAATGATCTCTGCCCACATGGTTGAAAACGCCGTCAAGGATAACTCGTATGCCGTTCTTATGGAGTTCCTCGCAGACATAGGCAAATTCGTCGTTTGTGCCGAGACGTTTGTCAATGGTGTAATAATCGGTGGTATCGTAGCCGTGTTCAAAGGATTCAAACACAGGTCCGAAATATACCGCGTTCATATTCAGTTCTTTAAGATGAGGTATCCACTCAATGACTTTAAGGATACGTCCTTTATCAAGGTCTTTTGCTTCGGAGCGGAATTTTTCACAGCCGCAGAAGCCGAGAGGATATATGTGGTAAATGCTTGTTTGTTCTATCCAATGTGACATTTTAACTACCCCGTTTCGGAAAATTTTTATAATAATTTGTTTATTATACCATATTTTTCTTACTAAATAATGTCCATGAATAAAATTTTTGTTAAATTTACGGCTTGCAGGAATTATTCTTTTATAGATATTCAGCCGAGTAATAAATATATGCTGTCTTTCATAAAATCAATAAAAAGTACGGATACGGAGGCAAACAATGGCTGACAAATTTTTTAAATGGACTATCCTTGCCCTTGCCGGAGGACTTATATACGGTCTTATAGAAACTTTAGGGCGCGGATATACACACTGGACGATGATAATACTCGGCGGTATATGCTTTGTTTCGGTGGGACTGATAAACGAAACCGCCTGCTGTAATTTCCCGTTCCCGGCGCAGATGCTCATGGGCGGAATAATAATAACCGTTCTTGAATTTATCACAGGCTGCATAGTAAATATTTTTCTTAAAATGAATATCTGGGATTACTCCGGCGAATGGGGAAATCTTCTGGGGCAGATATGCCCTAAATATTTTATGTTCTGGATATTTATTTCCGCCGCGGCTATAGTTCTTGACGATCTTCTGCGCAAATGGATATTCGGCGAGGAAAAGCGCGGATATAAGCTGCTCTGAACGTTCCGCCAATATATTTGCGGAACGTTTTTTCATCTGCAAAGGGATTTTCGGACAGATATTACAGATAATATTTCCATATATACCGAAAGGGTCAGAAAATGAAAAAAGTATTGTTTGCGGTCTTTATTATATATGGTATCATCTCCGCTTACACAGCGTCGGTCTTTTATGTGGAAACTCTTGCATATATACCGCCGAAAGCAGAAAAGGCAGATATTTCGCAGATAGTTGAGAAAAGCATATTTTCCGAAGAAGATCATGACATAATATTCAGTCAGACCGGTCTTGGAAAAGCGGCTGTGGAGTCGCTGACCGATCACAGCGAGCTTTACGGATATCAGGAAAGCTATTTTTCCGCTCCTGAGTTCCGGTGCAGCATGAACTCCCCCGTTTCTTCCGAGGAACGTATAACAGGAACTCCGGTAAAGTTAGCGCCTCTTGAAGAAGGCGATATCTTAGTGACAAAATGCTCTCATGTGTTAAGCTGGCGGAACGGTCATGCTGCCATAGTTGCCGATGTAAAAAGCGGAACTACTCTCGAAGCTGTAGTTATCGGAACAAATTCCAGAACGCAGAATATTTCAAAATGGACAAAATATCCCGATTTCATGGTACTAAGGCTTAAAAATGCAAGTAAAGAAAAGCGTGCGGAAATAGCTTCGCACGCAATGGAGTATATGAATGATATCCCCTATAATGTAATGGTAGGGATATTCCCAATGAAATACAGTTTTGCCGGCAAGACCACAGGCACGCAGTGCGCTCATCTCATATGGCTTTCATACGCTCATTTCGGGTATGATATAGACTCAAACGGCGGACTGATAGTTACTCCAAAGGATATAGCCGAGAGCGATCTTTTTGAAATAGTACAGACATACGGCATGGGTTAGTTCATATAACGTCGCTGCCGTTTATCCTCAGGCGGAAGCTTATTCCGAGAAATTCTGCGGAGCGCTTGCACAAAAGCATACGCTGCAAAAATATTTCAAAATATTCCATCACCGAAGCTATACTTGTATCTACCGAAAGATCAAGTATCAGGGCAGATCTGTCTGCGCTGAAAAACAGTTCCGACTTCTCTGCGGCGTAATTCACCCGGTCATGGATATCAAAGCTGCGCATATCGGCATTTCTTACCCTGCTGCGGCGGACGTCAGTTTTGTCTCCGATAATAAGTGCGGCGCTTATGGCATTGAGCGGCTGTGCGGTGGATTCGTCATGATTGCCTATAGCGGATATGACCGCGCATATCTCCTCCGCCGGCATATTGAGATTGTCAAGCAGGCGGAATGCCATTACCGCTCCGCTCTGAGCGTGATCTATACGGTTCACCACATTCCCTATATCATGAAGATATGCCGCTATCTTGCCCAGTTCGACAGTCCTTTCATCATGGTCAAGAGTGGAAAGTATCATTTCCACAGCTGCAGCCACCTTCTCCACATGAGCAAAGGAATGTTCCGTATAGCCCTGCGCCTCAACAGCTGCGTCCGCATTTTTTATATAAGTATGGATATCCGGATTTTGCCGGATATATTTGTATGTTACTATACTGCTCATAATATTTTCCTCCCGGATAATACGATATCATATGCAATTATTATATCATGCCGCTTCAATACAGTCAATTGTGATGTTTTGCTGAAAAATGACAAAAAAACTTTGACAAATGAACATTCGTATGTTATAATGAATATGAAATATTGTCAGCTTTAAGAATGAATGTGATGCTTATACATATACATTCTTAAATTTCAGCTTGTAAATTGCATGACATCTTATGTATAATGATAAAAATGAAAGGAGCGAAGCCGTTTATACGGTTTTAATGCTATGAAGGATTTTCTGAAAAATTATAAAATACCGATAATTCTCGGAGGAGTGGCGCTTATTGCCGTTATCGCTACCATAATTGTCATAACAGGCGGAGCTTCCTCCAAGTCAGGGCTTTACATACAGTCTGTCAGCGGAAGCGTTACGGTCACAAACGGAGATGTGAGCGAAAATGCCGTAAACGGCGTCAAGCTGGACCAAAGCGACGTTATAACCGTGGGCGCAAATTCATCGTGCACCATTGCTTATCAGGGAAAGAAAAATTCCGATGACAACTATTTAATAGTATGTCCCGATACGCAGATACTCGTATCGGACGAATTTAACGGCAAGGAAAGCGGCGAGCTGTTCATAAGGAACGGCTCCGTTATCGGCAATTTTGCCGGAGACGATAAAGCGTCCGTTATAGTGCGCACTCCGGATTCAACGATAACTCTGGAAAAAAGCGTTGCAAAGATATCCTATTACACAAACGAATTTATTTCCTATACCGATCTGTATACATTCATGGGAAACAACAATATACAGCTTTATGATTCCCTCCGGAATCCTGTAAATTCTCCGGAATTTCAGATACAGCAAAAATGGGGGCGCGTCGTTTCGGAGAACGCTCCGTCCTTTGAAGCCCTGAACCTTGATTTTGACCTTAACGAGCTTACTGCTTTCGATCTGAAAAATCTCATTACCATTGCACAGCTTATAGGCGATGATTTTCCATACAGACCCGGCGAACTTCAGGCAGTTCTTGACAGCAAGACAGAAGACACTTTGAATGCACCGCTTGTATCAGAACCTCCTGCAAGCGAAACGGATAATTCCGGAACTATACAGACCGCAGAACCCATAGTCACCGAAACGTCCGCTCCTGCCATTGAAACTACCCTCCCCGGACAGACTACAACCACCGTTCATGTAATAACAACTGCTCCGCCGGCATCTACAACTGCTCCGCCGCAGACGCAGCCGTCTTCATCCGGTCAGCCGCAGGGAGATCAGAGAACTCATATAGTAACTATAGTTATCGACGGAGAAGAAACTATACAGGAAGTTCCCCACGGCGGAAATGCCGTAAGACCGGAAGATCCGGTGATAGACGGATATACGTTCATCGGTTGGGACGGATCCTTTGAAAATATTACCGAAGATGTTGTAATAACTGCTCTGTTCAATGAAAATCTCCAGAGCAGCAGCGATGTATTCCACACTGTAACGATAATTATCGGAAACAACGTAACCACTCAGATAGTTCCGCACGGACAGGCCGCGGACCTTCCCTCTAACGTTGAAGTTGAAGGATATATTTTCAGAGGCTGGGACAAGGACTTCTCCAATATAACATCTGATATCACCATTACGGCAATACTTGAAAGAACTCTGACGCATACTGTAACATTCGTTGTTGAGGATCAGACTTACACCGTTCAGACAGAACATAACGGCTCTGTGATACCGCCTTATATACCGTCATATGACAGCAAAGGAAACCGCTTTATAGGCTGGGACAAATCTCTTGCCAATATTATGAATGATGTAACTATAACTGCGGTATTTGCAAATGACAATTATCATACGGTCACATTTATAATTGATAATGAGTTCTACAGCGTAAAGGTTGCCGACGGTGAAACTGCTACGCCTCCGTTCTGGCCGGTGAGCGATTCAAGCGGAAATATGTTCATAGGCTGGGATCACAGCCTTGACAATATAACCTCGGATGTTACAATAACGGCAATTTACGGCGGATATTAATATAACAAAGGACGCTTTTCAGGCGTCCTTTTTATTTTATACTTTCATACATAGCATATTAATAAAATATTTGTAAATTGTTGTTGAAATATGTTGTAAAGTTTTATATAATATTAAAAAATGGAGGTGTACATTGTGAGCCTGTCTGATATCTTCAGGGAAAATTTTCATAAATATGACTGGATCATTCTGGTATGGACCGTACTTACCATAGTATGCCTTGTTTCCGCTTCGGTAATGTGCTTCCGCCTTAACCGCTGTCTGTCGGAAACCATTATAGCCTCCAGAGCAAATAAGTTCAGGAACGAATGTATTAAGCCCTCATTCAAAGCCAATGAAGAACAGATAAAAAGAAAATATTTCTGGCAGGAAACCTTTTATACCGCCTTCATCAATATGACTTCTACCTTTCCTCTTCTGGGAATGATAGGCACGGTATGGTCATTGCTGCAGCTGTCATTGGGCGATTCTTCGGATATGCTTATGAGCAATTTCTTTGTAGCGCTCACCTCAACGTTCTGGGGCGCTGTGGGAGGTTCGGTTTTTAAATTTGCCGACTGCTTTCTTAATCCTGTAATTGAAGAAAATAACGAAAATTACCATATGTGCATAACAAGAAATACTCTTGATATCAATTCGGAAAATTCCATAGACCAAGCAGGTGATGCTGATGAAGAGAAACAGGATATTTCTTGATTTTACCACTCTGTTAGATATCACAATGATAATACTTTTCTGGTTCATTATCAAATCCGACGCTTCCGCCAACGAAGCAAGAACACAGGCTCAGGAACAGATAGCAAGCATAGCCGCAGAAGCCGAGCAGGAACGTATTGAATTTGAACTGGAAAAGGAAAACTGGCGCAAAGAAGCCGAATCGGAACTTGAACGCATAAAAAGCGCAGACGAGAATGCCGCAAAAAATCAACAGGCTCTCGCAGGCGTTGAAAAAGGAAATATAATACATATCCAGTTAGATATCAACGAAGAACAGATCCCGCATATAAAAGTTTTTTACGGCAAAAAAAACATCGGAGAATTTGACATTAACAGTGCAAAGGACGCTACCGGAGAACTTATCAGTATCTTTGAAAACGCAGGCTTTGCGAAAGACAGCGTTATGATAGGAATTTTTGAGTATGACGGAAATCAGGAGGGCACCGCTTCGGTAATGGTTTCCGACCCGATCGAAAGACCGATAAGAGCAGTATCGGAAGAATATCCGTATTTTTACTGCGCGGTAATAAATATTTCAAAATGAGGTGTTGTTTATGAGTGCTAAAGAAAAGAAAGGCTCCGGCGGTGTGATACTGGTATTGCTGCTGATAATAATAATTATTATCGCGCTTATACTGTTTCTGGGCGGCGGCTTCGGATTTGGTTCAGGAGGAAACGGCTTTAATAATGATGCTGTTCAGGTAGAAGGCTCCATATCGGATACCGAGACCGGAACTACTGCTTCGACCTCCGCAATAAATTATGTTGAAGTTACCATATCGGGAAGTTCATACCTGTACCAGAACAGTTCATACGACCTTGCCGGTCTTATCGACGCAGTTAAGGCTATCGAGGGAGATATTGAAATACATATCACATTAGATGACACTGCTACCGCAAACGCTTATGACGATCTTACAGCTGCCCTTGATGAAAACGGTATACCATATTCATCCGATACGGCTGAACAGTCTGAATGACCGTAATTTTATATTCTGCAAGCGCAATATTTCTATTGACAGAAATTATAAAATCTGTTAAAATAATGAAGTAAACATTTTTACGGACATTTTCACTGCGGAGGGCTAATGAATGAGAGTATTCTGGAAAAAGTTATTTTTTATAATGTCTGCCGTACTTATGGCAGTTTCATTCTGCACAGTACCGGCATCGGCTGCGTCCCCTAAAATAAACAAATCAAGCCTTGATCTTCCTATCGGATATTATGTTGATCTTAGTGTTTCAAACGCAGGGGAAAGCATAAAATGGTCCTCCGGAGACAGTGACATTGCCGAGCTCGAAGTCATGAAAGACCGATCAGCAAGAGTTACGGGCAAAAAGACCGGAACTGTTTACATATATGCAAAGACTTCCGGCAAGACCCTTAAATGCAAGGTCAATGTTAAAAAATCGGTCATTTCCTCAAATCATAACGACGTTGACATAACCGCCGGCAAGTCTGGAAGCGTTACATTAACGGTAAAAGGTTCAAAAAAGATATCCGCTGTAAGCAGTGATAACAGCATATGTACGGTATCATGGGGAAAATGGAACGATAATTCCATAAAGCTCGTGATAAAAGCAAAAAAAGCCGGAACGGCTACAATTAAAGTATTTGCTAACGGATATTCCGGCTCTACCGCAAAAAATATAACCGTCAATGTGAAGGATAACAAATCAAAGGAAGAAGTCCTATCAACTGTCGAAGATATGGAAAATGAAGTCATTGATATTGTAAACAAGGAACGTGCGGACAAGGGGCTTGACAAACTCACAAAGGACAGTGCCCTGTCAAAGATAGCCGATATCCGGGCGCAGGAGATCGTCAAGAATTTTTCCCATACCCGTCCCGACGGCACAAGATGCTTTACAGCCTTTGAAGATGAAGGGATAGTCAATGTATACACCGGAGAAAATCTCGCCGCATTCCAGAAAAATGCCAAAGAAGTAATGGATTCCTGGATGGATTCCGAAGGTCACAGAGAAAATATCCTGAAGCCTGAATATACACATATAGGCGTAGGCTGCTGCGAATATAACGGAAAATATTATTGGGTACAGGAATTTTCAAGCGATTATTAATTTAATTCCACAAAACATAAGCGTCCCTGAGAATTATCTCAGGGACGCTTTTTATTGTCATGTATCTTCTTTTTGTCCGTCATCTGCCGGAGCATCGGTCTTATTTTCTTCGGATATTTCATTATCATTTACGGGAAGAACATCAAGCGGTCTTTCGTTATCAGCCGGTGTGAATATATCTGTTTCTAAAGGAATGTCGATATTTTCAGAAGCAGTATCATCACTGTCCGTATCCTCAAACTGTATGCTGACTTTTTCAAATACCGCATGGCGCTTTCTGTGCTCGTACACGCCTATTATCACAACGGTCACTATTCCCATTGCCGAAAGCAGCATTCCAAGCACCATTCCCTTGGGGAAGAACTTTAACTCAATAGTATGAGTTCCTGCCGTTACCGGAACGCCTACAAGAGCATCTACAAGCTCTACCGGCTCAGTTCTTTCTCCGTCAACGTAAACTTTCCAGCCGGGCTCCCATGATATAGTGGTGAACAGTATCCCGTCCTTGTCGGCAGTAACGGTCCCCTTGATATGATCCTCTTTGAAAGACTCTATTTCCAGAGGATGCTGTCTTAACTCTTCCACGGCGTCATGGAATTTATCTTCATCAAGGTAATAGATATAATTCTCTTTGAAAAAGACTTCTTTCTTCTCTTCCTTGATAGTGGTTATAAGTGATATTTCTTCACCGGGTTCAAATCTTCCCAGCGTCTGGATATTCATTTTTCCGCCTTCATAGTAGTAATCAAGGAAATCCTTATTGAGCCAGAGATTTACTTCCCTTTCGTAGCTTGACGGGAAAAACATATACATCATATCGTCCGTAGGAGCGGTAAACAGAAATTCTATATGGGAGTTCTCCCCTTCTATACGGGTCGTATATTTAGTATGTGTTCCGTAAGTAGACGGCTTTGCGTTTTCCGGAACTATATCATCTATATACACTCTTTTGAAGAAATCCTGCTTTTCATCGGAAAGAAGCGCAGAAAGCAGCAAATTCTGATTTTCAAAAGGATTTTCCCATGTATCAAATTCAACGTTTGCTATGGAATTGTCAGCCATGAAAGCTACAGGAAGAGCATACGGATTTTTATAAACATACATTATTTCCTTGCTGTCTCCGTTTGCAAATACAAAGTCGTCATAATGCTTGGATACAGCAGGCTCCGGCGGCTCGGTGGAAACTACGCCAAATTCATCTTCGGTTTCTTTAGCTGCGTCTCCCTTTTCCATGACGTACTTTATGCCAAATATAGAATCGGTAACATATGTTGCGCCTTTGTATTTTATATAATGTCCGCCGTAGGAAAATCCGAGATTTCTCAGGAGCTGTATCGGGGCGGCATTGAGTGTTGAGCTTGAATGTGAAAGCCCGAACGAGCCGAATGCCATAGCATCGTTTACGGTACGGTGGAAATCCTTTTCTATTCTGTAAACGCCGTCGTCCATATCATATATCTTCTGAACGGTATTCCGTCCGAGGGTAATATATCTGTTGTATGAGCTGTGCTTAGAGTAAACGACGTCCTTGTCGATCCTATACATATTGTAAGTAGTTGTAAACGTCAGCTCGGCAATTACAAATACAGCGATCACAAGAGGCACAGGTTTTACATTGCGGTGTTTTTTCTGCATATATAACAGAAGAGCATATATCGCCGACATTCCTGCCGTGAACCACACAGTCGCAAGAAGATGTACCTTTTCGATATCCTTTCCGTTTGCAGTAACAGTGATATCCTGCTTGTCTATATAGAAAACATATCCGAGAAGCAGGAAAAATACCAGACCTATCTCCTTATAAGATATTCCCTTTATATTGTCAAAAGCCTGAGCCGCCATTATCAGCAGCAGGAAACTGAACGTAAACGAATATCTGTAAGGGAGCCAGTTCGGCACCTGAAAACCATGCCATACAAGGTCTACAGTGTACATATACATTGAAAGTATTATCGTAAGAGAAATAAGCCCGAAACCTATCTTTTTTCGGAGAGATATCCTGCTGTTGAAGAAGAACAGCGGTACGAGCAGTATCGTAAGCACTCCGCAGTAGACCACGGGAGAACCCTCCGGACGGCAGGTATCATAAACATTGGGAAGCAGATTAACAAAAAAATCTATGAAATCAAACTGGGTTTTCATATCATAGCTTGGATCGGTAAATTCAAATTTTCCCAGACTGAGGCTATAATAAAGAGGTATCAGCAGCCATGCGGCGCATATTGCGGCAAGCACTCCTCCGCAGGCAAATTTCACTCCGGAAAGGAGCACATTAGTAAAGCGGAACGGATATGTTTTCTCCGAAATGAAGAAGTAGTAAGCAAGAAAATAAAAGCAACAGAATATCGCTATCATCCAGCCGATATAGAAATTCGCCATAAACATAAGCGACAGCGTGATAATAAACATCAGCCATTTTCCCTCGTCGGCGATCTTTTCTATCCCGCGGCATATAAGCGGAAGATATACCAAGCCGTCCAGCCACATAGGATCCATAAGCTGCACGATCATATATGACATAAGGCTGTAAAGTATGGAAAATATCAGCGCCGTATACGGTGCCGATCTTCTGGAATTACGCAGGTAATAACAGAATGTCACCGAAGCCGTTCCTACTTTAAGCATCTGCATTATCAGCAGCGATTCGGTCATCATGGAACGCGGAAGAAGCATAACTATGATAGTGAACGGACTGGCAAGGTAATACGCGAACATTCCGATTATTTCGCCGGAAAGGTTTCTGCTCCAGCTGTTTACAAAGCTGCCGTTCCCCCAGAAAGCGTCCCTAAGATTTTCAAAATAATAAACATACTGACCGTTCAGGTCAAGTACCAGTACCGACTGGTCTTTTACCGGATATAATCCGAAAAATAAATATGACACCAACAATACGATCATAGGTATGAAGAAAGCAAAAAGATAAAGCCTTTTATTCATACAAAATGACTTTATATCGAGCTTCCGGGATATCTTTGAGTGTTCCAAGGGTAAACCTCCGTTCATTATTATTAATGATTTTTGCGCTCTTTTAAAGCAATAAATATCACAATTATTACACCGATAACAGAAACAATTATACCTTCTGTCAAACCATATGGGAAGAACTTCATTTCAATATTATGTGTTCCTTCATTGAGCGGAACTCCCATTAATGCATCAAATAGCTTTACCGGCTCCGTTTTTACACCGTCAACATATATAGTCCATCCGGGTTCAAATGGAATGCTTGTAAACATTATACCGTCTTTGGGTGAAGTAATTGTTCCTTTAATATGATCTTCTTTAAAATAATCAATATTTAATGGGTATTTTTTAAGCTCATCTACTGCACTGACGAATTTTTCCTCATCAAGATAATAAACATAATTATCTTTGAATATAACTTCATTTCTTTCAGAAGCATAATATTCATAAGAAGTTGACACAACAGGAGAATCAATAATTTTTATTGTAAGCTCCATTTGTTCCCCTTTATGTCTTCCAAGAGTAACAATATTTTGCTTTATATTACCTTTGTTTAAATAGTATCTATCCAGATATCCATCATTAAGCCATAATCCTATATTGCCTCTTGGATAATCAGACGGCATATACATATAAAGCATATCGTTTGTAGGAGCGGTAAACTTAAATGTTACCGAGGCATTGCTTTCCTCTGTTATTCCCTTATATTTTATATGGTCTGCATATCCCATACATATTGCATTTTCTGCTGTAATATCATCAAAGCTGATACGCCTAAAGAAATCCTGTTCCTTATCGGAAATAAGAGCCGAAAGCAGCTTGTTCTGATTTTCAAACGGATCGTCCGCCGATTCAAATTCCACATTTGCCGCCGAGATGTCAGCCATAAAAGCCACAGGAAGCGCATAAGGGTTTTCATAAGCGTGAATAACATTATCACTATTGCTATTCTCTAATATTTCATTATCATAATGCCTATAATTTAAAGGTTCACCTATTGAACTCAATAAAGAAAAAAAATCAGTAGCATCATTCTTCAAATTTTCACTTTCCATAACATATTTTATACCCAAAACCGCATCTGACACATATGTTGCACCGTTATAAAAAGTATAATGCGCATATTGATCAAACCCTATAGATTTTAAAAATTTCAATACACGGCTGTTCAACAATGAACTTGAGTGAGAGACCCCAAATGAATCATAAGCCATGATATAATTTACTTTATCAAAGATATCATTTTTCAGTTCAATTCTGTAAATATTATCATCCAAATCATTGATTTGTTCAACTGTATTTTTTCCAAGCGAAATTTCTTTCGTATATTCTCCATATGTTGCATATATTAGATCAGTACCGATCTTATCCAATGTTATGGAAGAAGATATTATCAATTCGATAATTGTAACAAAGCATACTAATTTTTTCGGGTCAATTTTTTGACAATTTTTCTGGTAAAAATAAAGTATCATAGTATACACGAAAGCCAATACAACAGTAAACCATACCGTAGACATTACGTCATATATTCTTTCAGGATGCTCATTATCATCATAAACAAAAAATTCATCAGTCTTGTCAAGTAAAAATACATACAGAACAATTACCGCAAACACAAGTGCTATCTTTTTTATATTTACTTCCTTTATTTTTTCAAATGACCTTGCCGCCATTGCAATAAGCAAAAAGCACAGCATGAATGCATAACGGTAATTGAACCAGATAGGCTCAGAAAATCCGTGCCATATGATATCAATAGAATAAAAATACATTGACAATATCATTACAAGTACAAGGATACCATAGCCGATCTTTTTTCGCAAATTGATCCCATTATTCAAGAAAAACAGTGCCACAAGAATAATGGTAAGTACACCGCAGTATAATTCTGGAGAACCTTTCGCTCTGTTAGTATCATATGTATTTGGCAAAAAATAAGAAAAAATATCAATAAAATCAAATTTTGCAATTTTAGTATAATCCGGTTCAATAAAATTCAACTTTCCAAGACTAAGGCTATGATATACCGGTATTAATATCCATGCCGCACAAACAGCTGAAAGAATACCACTAAGGGCAAACTTTACCCCTTGTATTAATAAGCCCTTGATTTTATATGAACAATATTTTTCGGATATAAAAAATAAATACGCAATGAAATATAGGCAGCTGAATATAACCGCCATCCAGCCAATATAAAAATTCGCAACAAACAGAAGTGCAAGTGATATTATAAACAGATGTGTTTTCCCATTATCGACCAATTTTTCGATACCCAGACATATCAGCGGAAGATATATCATTCCGTCGATCCACATCGTATTCATCATTTGTCCTATAGAATACAAAGAAAGACTGTACAGCAACGAAAATACAAGTGAGGAATATATATTTAAATTCTGTGACTTACGGAGATAACAGCCCATTGTTACCGAAGATGTTCCTACCTTTAGCAGCTGCATGATCATAATTGATAATTCGATCATTGAGCGCGGGAACAGAATGACTATGAGCATAAACGGACTTGCCATATAATAAGCATATATACCAAACATTTCACCGGACAGATTTCTGCTCCAGCTATAAAATACGCTTCTGTCTTCCCACAAAGCATCTCTGAAGTTAAGATAATAGCTTACATATTGACCTTGCAGATCTGAGATAAGTACAGACTTATTTCCAAAAGGATACATACCAAATATGGCATATGCTATCAATAATATAACTATTGGCACACAGAATGCAAAAATATAGAAGCTTTTTTCTGTCATCAAGGACTTTTTTCTGTAATTTATCTTTATTTCAGTATTATTTAACTTGTCAAATAATCCCATTAATTTGCTCATAGTCATTAAAGTTCCTTCCATTCAGACATCAGATATATTTATTATAATTCAAAATCGCCTTTTTTACAAGAGCTTTTCCAAATTTTTTAATAAAAAAAGCAAAAAATTGTGAAAAAGCCCTTGTTAAATGAATTTTAATATGTTATAATAAACTAAATAGAACATTTGTTGTGTTAATAAATTTTATTGGAGGGGCATCTATGCATCTTTTTGAAACAACAGTAGCTTCAGAACCTGTCTTTGACGGTAAAATAATAAAAGTAAAAAAAGACCGCGCCGAACTGGAAAACGGCGAGATCGTCAACCGTGAGCTTGTTATCCACCCCGGAGGAGTGTGCATAGTTCCTGTGACCGATAACGGCGAAATACTTATGGTAAAACAGTTCAGATATCCGTTCCAGACAGTTCTTACCGAGCTGCCGGCAGGAAAGCTCGAGTTCGGCGAGGATCACCGCGAAGCCGGTCTGAGGGAACTTAAAGAAGAGACCGGAGCTGCCTGCGAAAAATTTGAATATCTCGGAGTGTGCTATCCGTCCGTTGCATATCTTACCGAAAAAATTCATATGTATCTTGCAACGGGTCTTTCTTTTGACAAGCAGCACCTTGATGAAGATGAATTTCTCGATGTTATAAAAATAAAAATAGAGGACGCCGTTGAAATGGTAATGAACAACGAACTCCCGGACGCAAAAACTCAGTGCGCTATACTTAAAGCCGCGCGCATACTCGGAAAATAAAAGTGACAGCCCCGTTATAAACGGAGCTGCCAAAAAATCATCTCATCATCGACGCCAGACCCATTAAAGTCCGGCTTCTTCTGCCTCAGCTTCAGCCTGCATCTGCTCAATATGACGGGTATATGCGTCGAGGATCTCGTCCTCTACGAGCTTACGGGCTTCCGGAGAAATGGGATGAACGATATCTCTGAAAATACCGCTCTCATCTTTCCTGCTCGGCATTGCTACGAACAATCTCTCATCGCCCTGTACGACCTTTATGTCGTGTACGGCAAGCATATTGTCGATGGTGATGGAAATTACTGCACGAAGTCTGCCATCGGGGATAATTTTCCTGATTTTAATGTCAGTGATGTTCATTGAAACGTCCTCCTTGATAATTGACATTTGTGATATACAGCTTACATACATATTATTGAATGTTTTATGGTAATTTATTCAGTATTAAAAATAAAATTTCACCAATACTATGTATATCAACGAATATTATTATAGCAGATGATTCTTAATTATTTCTTAATCAAAACCATGTGAGGTGTGTATTTTGGATAAACAAATTTTGAACGGAAAGCGCCATATCCATTTTATCGGAATAGGCGGAAGCGGTATGTATCCCCTTGCGCAGATACTTCATTCTCTGGGATATTTCCTTACCGGTTCGGATAACAACGAAACGGAAACGCTTAAAGCCGTCAGAGATATGGGAATAGAGGTCTTTCTCGGTCAGAAAGCTGAAAATATAAACGGTGCTGACCTGATAGTCCACACGGCAGCCATACTTCCCGATAATCCGGAGCTTATCGCCGCAAAAGCAAGCGGCGTGCCCGTTCTTGAGCGCAGCGAGCTGCTCGGAATAATCACGGAACTCCATAAAAATACTGTCTGTGTGAGCGGTACACATGGAAAAACCACAGTAACTTCCATGATAACCCAGATACTTGTTATGCAGGATATGGATATAAGCGCCGTTATCGGCGGGAAGCTCCCCCTGATACACGGCAGCGGGATAGCAGGAAAAAGCGGCACTATGGTATGCGAAGCGTGCGAATTTCAGGATCACTTCCTTAATCTTTCGGTAGGGACTGCTGTAGTGCTGAATATTGATGAAGATCACCTTGATTACTTCAAAAATCTTGACAATATAATAAGATCGTTCCGCAAATTCTGTGAAAATGCCGCAAACGCCGTTATTATCAACGGCGATGACGATAATTCCATGAAAGCCTTGGAAGGTATTTCAGGAAAACAGATAATAACTTTCGGACGTTCGGAAGCCAATGACTGGTACCCGGCAAATATCCGCAAAACAGGCGCTATGCGTACAGAATTTACCATAATGCATGACGGAAAAACATTCTGTGACGCCGTGCTGAATATTCCCGGAGAACACAACATAATAAACGCCGTTGCCGCTGCGGCGGCAGCTTACGGCGCAGGAGCGTCTCCTGAAGGGATCGCAAAGGGTCTGGAAGCATTTCATGGCGCAGGAAGAAGATTTGAAAAATACGGGGAATCCGGCGGTATAACGGTCGTTGACGATTATGCCCACCACCCTGCCGAAATAGCCGTTACGCTGAAAACCGCAAAATCCCTCGGATTTGACCGCGTATGGGCGGTACACCAGCCGTTTACGTTCTCCAGAACGGAACTTCTGCTGGACGACTTTGCAAAAGCCCTTTCAATAGCGGATATCGTAGTTCTGACCGCTATAATGGGCGGACGGGAAAAGAACATTTCCGGAATACACACTAAAGCGCTTGCAGATAAAATTCCCGGCAGCATTTATTTTGACGAAGAAGAGCATGACGCAAATTTTGAGCTTACAGCACGTTATGTTTCGGAAAATGCCAAAGCCGGCGATCTGGTGATAACTCTCGGCTGCGGAGATGTAAACAAAGTATCAAGACGTATCTTAAAACTTCTGGAAGAAAAAAACAAGTGATCGAAAGGATGGTTCTGATGAACGACAAGGAAAAACGCGTGTTTGAGTACATCAAAGAAAGAATGGAGGACGGCTTTGCTCCTTCCATACGCGAAATATGCGCGGCTCTTGATATCCGCTCAACATCTACGGCAGCAAGATATGTAAATACTCTTGTCGCAGAGGGATATCTTGACAAGGCGGACGGCTGCAACAGAGCGATAAAGCTATCGGGAAAAGGTGCTGTAAAGATTCCTCTGGTAGGAACTATAACCGCCGGTCAGCCGATCACAGCGGTGGAGGATATAACCGATTATATTAATTTTCACGAAAACAAGAACTATTCCGGCGAACTGTTTGCCCTTAAAGTACGGGGCGAAAGCATGATAAACGCCGCTATACTTGACGGAGATATCGTAGTTATCGAAAAGACCCCGTATGCAAACAACGGCGAGATAGTTGCCGCTATGGTAAACGGCGGAGAAGCTACCGTAAAGACTTTCTACAAAGAAAACGGACATTACAGGCTCCAGCCGGAAAACGATACTATGGATCCGATAATCGTTGACGAATGTGAAATTATCGGCAGGGTCGTTTCCGTTATCCGTTACATCTGAAAGGAGTTTTGTACATAATGTATAATTACGGGCAATACAGCAGCGTACCGCCGCAGTCCCCACCGCCGTATTATTTTCCGCAGGACTATGTTACTCCGGACGAGAAAAGAAAAATAAGAAAAAATTATAATTCCATAGGTCTGACGCTTTTATTTCTGTATCTGCTGATAGAAATAGTCTGTACCGCAGGATATGCCGTTTATTATGCGCTTGGCAATGATATCATATATAATGAGGACGGCAAGGCTGTAATGGATTTCTGGTGTATGTTTATCGGCGGAGGATTTCCGGCGATAGCGGCAATGATAATATTTGCCTTTTACTGCGCAATAAAAAAATATAACCCTAAAGAGCTTTTCAATACAAGCCGTATGAACACTGGAGAATTGATAAAATACATACTTATTGTTCTGTTTTTTCAGCAGGTATCATTGATATGCTCCATGTTCATAATGTCGGCGCTTGAATCACACGGGCTGGAAGTCATGGGCATGGATTATGTTATCGAACATGACCCGAAAGCATATGCGATCGACATTATATCATCTGTCATACTTGCTCCTATAGGAGAAGAACTGATATACCGCGGCATAGTTCTTAGGCAAGCCGCAAAGGTAAGCGGAAGATTTGCTATATTTTTCTCGGCGCTTATATTCGGGCTTATGCACGGAAATCCTTATCAGATGATACTTGGATTCCTTCTGGGTATACCGCTTGCAATGATAACGCTGAAAACGGGTTCTATCGTACCGTCGATAATATGCCATGTGGTGAACAATACTATTGCCTCCATTCCTACGTTAGTAGAATATTTTGACGAGACTGCCGCTTCCGTGATAAACATAGTCTGCATACCGGTATTTTTCATTATCGGCATAATCGTGCTGCTCATATCATTTTTAAATGGAAATATCAAATTCCCGCCATATACCGAACATCACAAGAAGCGCACCCTGCCCATTCTTATCACTTCATGGAGCATGATAGTCATTATGGTATTTTATATATACGACATTATCACAAGCATAGGTCCTATTGAAGAATACATATCCGCATAGTCCGATTGGAGGAATAATATTATGAAAGATACCAAAAAACCCGTTCCGGAAGAAGAAAAGAACTCCGGAGCAATCACAAAGACAAATGGTGACAAGCACAATCTTATGCCTGATGAGACCTCATGGGCTGAAGAAGCCAAGGAGGATCTTGAAGATTTCATAGAATCCCAAGGCATACACATAAGACAATAAAAAGAAAATGTCCTTGAAAGATATCAAGGACATTTTTATTTGAAATACATATAAAGCTGACATTTTATCATGCCGTTGTAAAGTTTTCTCCGCTTATCGGCAGTCCTGCCGAAAAATTTTTCAAATTCCTCATGTGGAGAAATTATATAGCACGGACTTTCCCTATCGGCGCTGAAACGCTTTCCCATAACGGTATACAGCTTTTCCGCTTCCTTTAACTCAAGCATACGCTCTCCGTAAGGCGGATTGCATATTGTGATAGTATCCTTTTTATTTACATAACTGCTGATATCCGCCTGTGATATTGAAACACGCTTCTGTATACCTGCCTTACGGCAGTTTTCCATAGAAAGCGCCACGCTTTCGGGATCTATATCATAACCGTATGCAAAAAAATCCGTATCTTTTTTTATTAAATCCAGCGCTTTTGCCCTTTCCTCTGACCATATTGCCTTGTCAATTATCCCCCATTCATCGGAAACGAACCGCCTGCGTATTCCCGGCGCTATATTCATTGCCTTGTAAGCTGCTTCGATAAGCAATGTTCCGCTTCCGCAGAACGGATCGCAGACAATGCTGTTTTCCCGCACCCTTGCAAGATCAATTATCCCTGCCGCAAGAGTTTCCTTTATCGGAGCGGCATTTGAATTGCGGCGGTATCCGCGTTTATGCAGACCTGCTCCGGAGCTGTCGATGCAAACTGTCACATGATCTTTAAGTATACTGAACTGTATTTTGAACATTGCTCCGGTCTCTTCAAAATAACTTATGCCATACTTGCTTTTAAGGCGTTCCACAGCAGCCTTTTTTACTATCGACTGACAATCGGGAACGCTGTGCAGCTTTGAATCGAGCGAATATCCCTTTACCGGAAATTTATCGTTCTTTCCTATAAAGTCCTCAAATGGAATATTCTTTACGCCCTGAAAAAGCTCTTCAAATGTTACCGCGTCAAATTCCGCAAGCTGTATAAGCACCCTTTCCGCTGCGGCAAGCCACAGATTTGCCCTTACAAGAACATCATATCCTCCGGAAAAGGACACTCTGCCGTCTGAAACGGAAATATCCTGTCCGCCTATACGCGAAACTTCAAATTTAAGTGTGCTTTCCAAGCCGAAATGACATGGACATACCATTCTGAGAGCCATGCTTGATCTCCTTTATAATATTATGGAACGACTGCAAGAACACTAAGGTCAAATGCTTCGGCAGATGTTTCTTCATCCTCTTCTTTTTCCGCTTGATGATTACCGGAGCATACTTCGGGAATATTTGTGCTCTTATAATATCCCGTAGAGCCTGTAGGACAGGTACCGCTGGCAATAAGTCCCGTTTTTGTGCAGTAATAAAGCTCCTGTACTTCGGGACATTCGGGAAATTCCTTTCCTTCCTCAGCTTCTGCAATTTCGCCGAAAACATTCTTCCATACCTGCGACGAGCTGTAATATGTTCCGGTAGGAACTTCTTTAGGGGTAACATAACCGTACCAAACGCCGCTTACATAATCAGGAGTGCAGCCGACAAACGAAAGGTCGTGCCAATCCTGTGAAGTACCTGTTTTGCCCACAAGCGGAGTATTTATCAGCTTGGCGGCGCGTCCTGTTCCGTTAGGTCCTTCGATGACCGTCTGCATCAGCTTGTTCATTACATATGCGCTTTCCTTGCTGATAGACTGTATAGGCGTATATTTATGCTGAAGAACTGTTCTGCCCTTGGCGTCTACAACTTCCGTATATGAAGTAGGAGAATAATACTTTCCGCCGTTTCCGAAAGGCTGATATGCTGCAACAAGCTCCCTGAGCGTAAGACCGTCTGTAAGCGCTCCTACGGAAAGCGGAGCTATGTCCGCATCCTGAGCTTTGAGAGTTGTTATCTGGAAACGGTTCTGCAAGAACTCAAATACCGCCTGCGGAGTTTCTCTTTCAATAAGCTGTGCGGGAATGGTGTTCAGCGACCGCTGCAAAGCCTGAAATGTAAAATATCCGCCGTAATCCCATGTTTTTGAATTGTAATTATACGGCCATTTACGGGGAAGTCCGGTCTCCTCATCAATTATTTCGTCCTCAAGAGGCTTGTTTATAAATATGGTAGACCATGTATAATAGTCATATTCCATTCCGTAGCCGTAAGAGGTTATAGGCTTTATGCAGGAACCGGGAGAACGTACCGAACGTGTGGCGTTGTTCCAGTCATTGTTTCTTGATCTTTCTCCGATAGCGCCTACTACAGCCTTAATATTTCCGTTGTAATCCATGCAGATAAAAGCAGACTGGGGCGGATCCGAAAGTACCGTTTCGGAGAATGTAGAGTAGTCGTTATACTTTTTTTCAACAGCTTTTTGAATATCAAGATCAACGGTAGTATAAATTTTATATCCGCCGTTATAAAGTTTATCGCTTGCTTCTTTCTGAGTAAGTCCGTAAAGCTCCTGAAAATCCGAAACGACATCGTAAATTACCATTTCAACGAACCAGCTGTTTTCTTCGCCGCTGCTCACGTCCTCATCGCTTTCGGCATTAGGATCGCGGAAAACTACCTTTTCTGCAAGAGCTTCTTCATACTGCTTTTTGGAAATGCAGGCATTTTTATACATCTGCCAGAGAACGGTCTCCTTACGTTCGGTGTTATATTCAAGACCTGTTTTGAACTCTCCTGTTTCTTCGTCTATCTTGCCTTTTGCAAAAGGATTGTAATTTTCGGGGTTCTTAGGTATAGCCGCAAGGCACGCTCCCTCGGCAATGGTAAGCTCGGAAACGTCCTTTCCGAAATATTTCAGTGACGCCGCCTGTATGCCTGCCGCACTTCCGCCGAAACCGATGTAGTTCAGATAGGCTTCAAGGATATCAGACTTTGTACAGTATTTTTCAAGCTGTGCGGAACGGAAAATTTCACGCATTTTTCTGTCCCATTGAGCGTCATCATCTCCGGTAACGTTCTTTACGAGCTGCTGGGTGATAGTAGAACCGCCCGGACGTCCGCCGAGGAAATGCAGTATGTCGTTAAGAAAAACGGTAAATGTACGTTTCCAGTCAACGCCTGCGTGCTCATAGAAACGCTCGTCCTCGGTATATACAAAAGCGTCCTGAACGTGCTGAGGTATCCTGTCGATAGAAACCGGGATCCTGTCCGCATTCCTGCTTATGCTTGCCAGTTCCACAAGGGAATCATCTTTATCATAAGCGTATATAAAGGTAGTATAGTCCAGATCCATATCCTCAAGACCTATATAGATAGGTCCGCCCTGATCGGCAAATTGCAGAACATATACCGTAAGTACAGCCGCTATTATCGAACCTGTTATTATAACGATAAGGAAAAGAGAAAGTATGGTCGTTCCAAGTATTACAAAAAAGCTCTTTATCGGATTGACTTTTTTCTTTTTTCTTTTTTTCTTTTTAGGATTTTCAGAATATCTTTCTTCAGAATTATTTGCCATATCCATATATGCCCTTACGGACATATCCTCCTTTCGCCTCAGTGGATTATTTTCGTCCTATCAAATTATACCACAAATAAAAACCTTTGTTAATACTAAAAACCAAATTGTAATCTCTTGTTACCAAATTGTATCCATTTCAACATAAAATCATCACATAACGATATAAGAATCCATTCCCAGATCTATTGCCGCCTTGATTATCTCGCTGAAATCAGCCTGACTGAAATCGCTTTGCATAATAACGGGAACAACGGTCTTTTCTTCGCCGGAAAGACGTTTTATCTCGCCAAGAACGGCTTTTGCCCGATCATATGCCGAAAGTTCGGAAACGGCGACTTCCTGACCGTTTATTACCGCCGTGCCCTCCATTTCGGACGGAATATAACTTACGGCTATCATTCCGGCAGCAAGCTCATCAGGCTTGAATATCTCCGCTTTGCCGCTGAGGATATCCCCTGCCGATATCATAACTATCGGTACGGAAGAATTTTTCGCCGCAATATCTGCGGATATATTTTCAATATTTATAAGAGCCTTGTAGCGTTCGGGCGACTTTACCATATCTCCTATATAATTCAGGTCGGAATTTCTGAAATAAGGGAACACAAGTCCGTCAAATAATACATAATCAAAGCCTGATGAAGCCGCTTCATTTGACAGGAACTCCGCATAACTCTGGGTATCAGGATCGAACGGAGAAAGCCACGGTTTTCCTCCCTTGGCAGGAGCATTGTCGAGCCACGCAGAATTATCGCTGAGAAGATGATAAGAACCGTCCCTGTTCATTCCGTACCGGTTGTTATCCTCAAGAATATTTATCTCGGCTATGGGGATAAATCCCGACGCATTTATCATCGAGCATATCTGACCGGCATACATAGTTCCCACAACGGCAGTTTCATCGCTTTTTGCCATATCGGAAGCAGTATTATAATATATCTTTCCTCCCTCGTCTTTCAGGACGGCTATTACAGCGGTATAGCCGCTTTCCTTTGCATATGACAGCGCTTCCGTAAGGTCATCCGGCGAGTTTAGCGCCGATACGGGAAGTCTGTAGGCAGAAAAGCCGTTTACATCATCTGCCGTATGGTCGTCTGCTGTATCTTCATCGGGAATTTTATCATCATTCAGATCATTTTCCGGAATTTGTTCGTCATCGTCCGGAGCGGAAGGAGGCGTCCAAGGGGCATTATCCGAAGCAGAAGCGCTTTCACCGTTTTTATCCGAAAGATATTCTATTACAGGACGTGCGACACAATAGCCAAGAAAAACGATCGCCGCCAGAAGCAATATAACAAAAAATATCTTTGCAGCTTTGCGGGCTTTTCGTTTTCTGTAATTTGTGCTTGCCCGGTATATTTTTCTTCCGCCTTTTACGGACATATGATCTCATTCCTTTCAAAAATTAGCGATGTGACCGGAAAATCCCCAGAAAGCCATGCTCAGTATCCCTATATATATCATCAGCAAAGGAAATCCTCTGAAAGAATACGGAGTTTTCTCCGAATATATCCTGTCGTAAACTACTGAGGTCATATATACAGCCAGAACAAATCCCAGACCTATTCCTATTCCCTGAACAAGATAATCTGTAAAGGTCTCACAGTATTCCGATATAATGAACATCGCGCCCAGAACTGCGCAGTTGAACGCCGACATATGGATATATTTCCTTATTTTCACAAAAAGCGTTACCGCAAACCTCCACAGGCAAAGAAGCGTAAGAATATATACAACTCCCAGTATAAGTATGTACACAAGAGGAATATATATATATGAATTTCCGCTAAGGTCAAATAATTTTCCGACAAAATATGTCAGTACGCTGACAATTGCCGTTATATATGTTACGCTTAGTCCGAAGCCGAAAATATTCTTTCTGTTTTTTGCTACGAGAATGAGCGTGCTTGTTCCCAAAGCCCGTGAAAACACAGTATTTTCAATTATGACCGACGTAAACGCCGCTAACAATATATTTTTTACAAATTCCACAAGTATACTCCTTCTGTGTACGCAAATGTTATTTCTGTCCGAATTTTTTTATAACAAGCATAAGCAGCCTGAGCAAAGCAGCCATTATGCCTATAAGTATAAATCCGCCGAACGGCTCCGAAAAAGCGGAAAATACCAGCGGCATTCCTATGATCTTTCCGTTTGCCGTTCCTGAACCGATAATTTCCCGTATTATTCCGAAAAGTATGACCGCCGCGTCATAGCCTATTATGCAGAATATTATGTCAAGCATCATCTTTCCCTTTGTTTCAAGGAAAAATATAGATTCGGATCTTGAAACGATAAAGCTGTTTATTATCAGCAGCGGAAAAAATATCCCCATATTGTCTATTGCGTCAGGAATAAAATATTTTAACGCTATAGCCGACGGAACATACACCAGTGCTCCGATAAATGCGTACATTATTATCCTGACTGCATAAACTATCTTCTTAGGTACAAAAGACGATATCAGCAGCGTGAAAAAAGTTATTATCGAAAACGCCGCCGCAAGCGTTACCGCGCCAGAAAAGCTGTCTGCCGTCATTACCGCAGGAGCAATGACCATACCGCTTACAAGCAAAGGGTTTCGCTTCAGCAATGCATTGAATATAATATTTTTATTGCTGCTCTCCTCCGGTATCTGTGCCACGGCTTATTTCTCCTCATCATTTTTTTCAAGTATATCCAATGTTTCCTGCATATGTCTTACCGATCGGTTGCTTTTTGAAAATATTCCTTTTTTATTGAGCATTTCCGCAAATGAAAGCGCACGTCTGTCCAGTTCTATACCCAGAGGCGCTGCAATTATAACCGCATAGACTATGGCGTTTTCCGTTTTGGAATAATAATGGAGAAGCACCGTTATCCCGCCCACAAGTATTCCATACAGAAGCCGCGAGCTTCTTGTTTTCGGCACTGTGCTGTACTCGCAGGAAAGGAATATCATTCCGAAAAGCGTCATTCCTCCGGCAAAAAAGCAAACTACCGAAAGCAGGTCAAATCCGCTGAGTATAAAAACTATCACTCCTGAGACAGCTGCCTCGGCAAGCAATGCGATCGCTGAAACGGTCCTTCTTAAAATCAGGAATACAGCAGCTACTGCAAGGATAACAAGCACTCCCGTTCCCATAGGACCGTAAAATTTTCCCACCAGCATATCAAGAAGAGACGCCGGTGAAGAACCTGTTACGATAAATATCCTTTCCATAGAAGGTCTTAACAATACGTCCGACGGAACAAGAGAATCGAGCGGTATTCCTGTAAAAGTATTTGAATATCCCGGATATGTAAGTACATTATCGGGAAAACAAAGCGATACAAACAAAAATCCCACCGCCGCCGGATTGAATATCTCACAGCCGTGTCCGCCGAACGCCTGCTTTGCCGCGGCTATTGCCACCACCGCCGCTGCCGCTGCCGCAAAATAAGGAACAGACGCCGGCATCATCAGACTTAGCGTCAGACCGGTCAGCAAAGCGGAAATATCGGATAGCTTTACTTCTTTTTTCCGCATTTTTATGCAAATAAGATCGGTAATACAGCATACTGCCGTTGTAAGAACTATAAGTATCGCTGCGCGAAGTCCATAATAATAAACGGATACTGCCGCAAGGACAAGCAATACTATAAGCATATCCGTCATCATAGACGTTTCTGTCTTTTCATCATGTGAAAACATCTTGTCCTCCTTCCGAAGATATCCGGCAGCATTCTCCGCATCACATCAGTTTTTTTACTGCTTCTTTCATATCAGGAGCCTTGAAAAGATAAGAGCCGGCAACAAGTATCTCCGCGCCTGCTTCTTTAACAAGCCCTGCGGTGATATCGTTTATTCCGCCGTCTACCTGTATGGGAACATCGGCGTTTTTTTCCGATATCATTTTTTTCAGATCGGCGATCTTCGGCAGCATATAGTAATTGAAGCCCTGACCGCCGAATCCGGGCTCTACGGTCATAACAAGGAGCATTTCCGACATTTCGATATAAGGCTCAAGAACAAAAGCAGGAGTTGCAGGTTTTATTGCTATCCCGGCTTTCTTTCCGCAGGAATGTATTTCGTCAATAACAGCCTTTACATCATCGCAGGCTTCAAAATGGAACGTTATTATATCCGCGCCGCTTTTGGCAAAAGCCTTTATATATCTTATCGGATCGGTTATCATCAGGTGAACGTCAAGCACTCCCCTTGCTACCTTTGAAACTGACTCCAGAACGGGTATGCCGTAGCTTATATTAGGCACGAACATACCGTCCATAACATCAAAGTGTATATACCGGCAGCCTGCATCTTCCGCACGCCTGATATCCCTGCCGAGCTCGCAGAGATCCGCGCTGAGCACGGATGCCGAAATAATTATATTTTCCAAAAACAAGACCCCCCGAAGGCACTCATTCCAAATCATTGCATACCTATGTTTAATTATACATTATCCTGTAAAAAAAATCAAGGTCAAATGCCAAAAATATGACATTTGACCAAATCTATGATTATACAGGCATATCAAATCTACACTTTTGTGCAGAAGCTCCCCTACGGGCATATAAATGCCACTTCCGCCGCATAAACCGATATTGCCCGTTAATTCAGTTTATGCAGCTTACGGAATTTCGCCACTTAATGAAATTGCATTGATCCGTTATCAGTAACCCAGCTTGCGGATATCGGTATCCGTCATAAAGGACGACGCATTATACAGTATCAGCACCTGATCGTATCCGCTCGTATCTATGACTTTATCAAGCGAAATATTTATATACCTCATATCCACAAGAGTTATATCGGAATAATGCTGGGTCAGGAACGGAGCATAGCAGTGAGCATAGGAATCCTTTATAATAAGGAGCTTTCCCCCTTCACACCCGGTCCTGATCTCAACTATAGGCATATTTGTTCCGAGGAACGCAGAGTATTTGTCCTTGACATCAAGATATTCCCGGAAATACATACTGCCGTAAACTTCAGGCTCTTCACCGAAGCGCTCGGTAATATCCACCTCTGTTACAGGATATCCGTCCGGGAGATGATAAAAGTCAAGAGTATCCTTTTCAATGCCGTCATAAAGAGCCTTTGAATAAAACGTTCCTATGAAATCTATCCCTGCGTGTTCTATATCGAACATTTCCAGAGGAACGGGATCGTAGCCCATTTTCTTTCCAGCTGCGGCATAAGCAAGGTAAGCGCCTTTTGTGGTCCAGTGATGATCGGTCCTGTAGTAAATGTAATCATCACGGTTGGAGCTCATTGTCTGATATACGTCTATAGTGTTCACCGATCTGTCCAATCCGCGGTAAACATAGTCTATAAATTCTTTCTGATCCGCATTAGGAGCATTTTCGGGAAGCTCATCAGCGTAAATTTCCGCAGATGTGGGAACTATCATTACAAATACTGGAACGTCATGCTCTCCGGCAAATTTATTTATAGCGGCAATTGCCTTATCTGCAGAAGCATAGTCGGGCTCAGGGATCTTTTCCACAAGGCGGTCGTCAAGAATATAAATGCCGTTTCTTTCATTTTTGCCGAGAGATGTCTCAAGGATCGTTCGTCCCTTTATCCAGCTTATCCTGCCGGCAAAATGGTCGGAAATATATTTTTCCATTTTATTCATATAAGTCCTGTTGTATACCGACTTTGCAGACAGTTCGGGAAGCTTTTCCGCATAGCTGTTCTCCATTTCAAGAAAATCCTGTTTTGGAAGTATTATCGTCATTACCGACATGAATATCAGTATTGCAAAAAATGCGATACAGGTAACAAGATCCGGGATATTTATTCTTTTTCCTTTTTTTATTTTCATTTGCGGAATACCTCCTTTCATCAGAATCTGAAATACAGGAACGGATTGTAGCTTGCGTCAACAAGATATGACGTACAAAGGAAAAGCACGCATACTACCGCCGCCGGAACAGCATAAGCGTAGATATGCTTTTTCTTTTTCTTGAAGAATTTCATTAGATTTCCAAAAAGCGTCGTAGCTGCGAATATACATATAACATATATCAGTAAGTTTGACGAAAGGATATATTTTGCCGTACTGTCGGCAAAGCTGCCGCCTGCTCCGAACATAGCCCTGAAAAACTGCCATGCCTTTCCTATGGTATCGGTATCAAACAGTACCCAGCCGAAAACTGCCATAAGGAAAGTATATGCCATGCTTACCGCCTTTGGCAGCTTTTCAAGTATCTTTCCGAAACCTACCCGCTCAATGATTATAAGAACGCCGTAATAAAGTCCCCATATGACGAAATTCCAGCTTGCGCCGTGCCACAGACCGGTAAGCCCCCACACGATTATCAGGTTGCGGAGAGTTTTTGCCATGCCGTTTCTGTTTCCTCCCAAGGGGATATAAACATATTCCCTGAACCATGTTCCGAGAGTTATATGCCACCGTCTCCAGAACTCGCTCACGCTTTTTGACATATAAGGATGATCGAAGTTTTTCGGGAAGTTGAATCCAAGCATTTTACCCAATCCCACAGCCATATCAGAATATCCCGAAAAATCAAAATATATCTGGAACGTGAACGCAAGTATTCCCAGCCATGCCGTCGCCGCGCTGATCTGTGTATAATCCATAGCCTTTACTTCCGTCCATATAATGCCTATATTGTTGGCAAGAAGAACTTTTTTTGCCAGTCCCTTTGAAAATTTTGCGATACCCTCGCTTATTTTGCTGATATTTACCTTTCTGTCCTCGATCTCAGCTGCAACGTCCTCGTAGCGTACTATCGGTCCTGCAACTATCTGCGGGAAAAGAGTTACATATGAAGTAAAGCCTATAAGACTTTTCTGCACTTTGATCTTCCGCATGTACAAGTCAATAGTATAGGACATTGACTGGAACGTATAGAACGATATGCCTATCGGCAGCGCTACCCTGTCCTCACTCAGCCCGAAATTGTAGATGTCGTTTATTTTTCTGTTTACAAGTATGACGGGATTGGTAATATCGGAATTGAATACCGAATTTATCGTATCAAAGATAAAATCACTGTATTTGAACACCGCCAGCAGACCGATATTCATGCAGACCGAAACTATCAGGCATACGGTGCGTATCCTCTGGTTATCATCATATTTGTTCATCAGCCGTCCGGCGGTATAATCTATCAGCGTTGAGATAAACATTATAATTACATAGAACGGTTCTCCCCACGCATAAAACAAAAATCCCGTTATCAGTATAAGCAGATTTCTCGCCGGTATCACCAGCGATCTTTCGCTTCCGAGCGGAACATTGATCTTATTCGGCAGAAATATATAGATAATAAGCACTATCGGCAAGAAAAAATATAAAAATGTCAGGCTTGAAAAGACCATTTCAGTTTTCCTTTCCTCCGTTTATTTTTTCGGCAAGAGCAAAAAATTCCTGCCTTGTCATAAGCGTATTAAGTATATCCGTTATCCCCGTCACCGTCAGCAGTTCCGGAAGATCAAGCTCCCTAAGCAGCATTTTTCTTTTTTCGGAAGAATTTTTCCCTCCGCTGAAGCCCGTTTCATAAAGGTCAAGACGGGTTATAGGGTCGTCAGGCATTTCTTTATCGTCGGCTGATATGCCGGCTTTCCGGAACGCCGAAAGGATAATTTCCTTTTCCATTCCTTCAACTCCGAGCTTTCCCTCTTTGGAGGGAACGGTTTTGCGGCGTTCCTTGCCAAGAATATCAGGTATATAAACATTTGTTATTTTACCGTTTTTTACCGCTCCTTTGATATAAGAACGTATCTTAAATCCTGCCGCGTCAGAATCTGTAAGTATTATTATCCCCGTTTTAGCAGCAAAATATCGTATAATTTCAAGAGTTTCCCGGTTTTTGAAAATATTGAAGCCGTTGGTCGGTATTATTACAGCGTCTATTATTGATGACAGCTTTATCTTGTCATATTTTCCCTCAACTATTACGGCTTCCTTTAATTTAAGCATAAAAAGCCCCTTTTCTATGTTCTTAACGACAGCATTTTTACTATGGCTTCTTCAAGAAGTATCTGCGGATCGGTCTTTGATGACTTCAGAGCCGCGTCTGTATCCGCAAGTATCTTTATGCAGTTTCTCAGATGAGACAGAGAAATTTTCTGCACGTCTCTGAAAGCGTTATCCACCCTGAAAGAAAGCGTTTTGCTGTACCCGAAATCGCTTTTGACATCTTCCGGAGTTTTCCGGCAGGATATTGCCGCTCTTGCCCGGTAAAGATCAAGCATATTTCCGGATATGGCGTAAAGTATCGGTATAGGCTCTGCCTTTTCCGCCGTAAGGTCGTTAAAAAGCCGCATGGAATCTTTTACGTTCATTCTGGCTATTGCCCTTGCCAGATCAAAGGCGGTAGTATCTATCTGACGGGGCGAAAGCTCCCGTATCATATCAATAGTTATTTCATTTCCGCCGGCATAAGCCGTCAGCTTGTCCAGCTCATTGCCTATTATCATCATGTCGCAAAGGCACTGCTCCGCAAGGAATACGGCAGCGTCCTTTGATATGCCGCAGCCTGCGGCAGAAGCCCTTGCCATTATTTCTTTAGAAAGAGCAACCGGAGTTTTCAGCGCAAAATTGCAGACCTTGCCTATCTTTCCCACAGAATCCATCAGCTTTTTGTTTTTGGCGGTAGGATATTTTCTGCCGTCCGTAACATCGACCGACATATAATAGAATATTACCGTTGTACTTTCGGGAAGATCCTCGGTTATTTCCAGAAGCCGCGTCAGCACGTCCGCTCCAAGAGAATCGGCGTTAAGATCGCACACCGTACAGCAGACCCTGTCCGCAAAGAACGGCAAAGCCTCACAGGCGTCCGAAAAAGCGTCAAGATCGAAATTTTTGCCGTCAAAAGAATGAAAATTATAGTCCTCATTTTCTTTGCCGACTATTCTTGAAACAAAGTGATCTTTATAGTTCTCCACAGCGGCGGTATCCTTGCCGTAAAAATAATACGCCCGTGAAAACTGTCTGTTTTTCAGTGCAAGTTTAAGATCATTTTCCGAAGCGGCTGCCACTGTTTTCACCCTTTCTACCCTACCGTTCCGCAGCTTACGCTGCCGGAAGGATCTATCGAAAACCTTAAATTATCGTCAATATGTATTTTCTGCCATACAGCTGTTTCCGTATCAGCAGAAAAAGAATTTCCTGAATAAATTATCTCTGCGGCATACCCCGAATCGTTTTCCGTTCTGTATGGATAAAAAACTATCGAAGCATCACCGTATATCAAAGTTATTTCGTCATTATCCTGCAAGCATATACTATATTCCGAAAAATCCAGTTCGGAATTTTCTTTATAAACCGTTCCGTCAATGCCGGTATCCGCAAAGGCGGAATATTCCTCCGGCATAAAGAATGAAGCGGTATCAAAAAGCCGGAGCTTTTCCTTATACACAGGTACTGCTGTATTTGCGCTGTCAGTCATTATGACCGCGCTTATCCTGTAAATACCGTTCCTTTCAAGATATTTTACAATGTCCGGAGCAGTTTTTCCGCCGCCTTTAAGATCTGCGATAACCGCGCTGTTTCTGTTATGCACAACTATTGAATAGGCATTATCTTTCCTTAATACCGAAACTGTTATTTTATCGTCAGGAATTACCCTGTATAAATTCACGCAAAATACTGTCAGCACAAACATACACACAGCCATTATTCCTGTAAGACCTGCTTTTCTTGATATTATAAAAGCCGATGCAATAACTATGGCTCCTATTATCACAGCCGCTTTTACAATATCGTTTCCAAGCGGTATATACAAAAAGCTGATATTTCCTACCAGCTCGGAAACTTCTATGACTATATCGCAAAGTACGCTGCAAACTCCAAGCACCGGTACTGCTATTATACTTATTCCGCCCGTAACAGTAACTATAACTCCGCATATCAGTATGACCTCACATACCGGAAGAAGCAGCAGATTTGTTATGGGAGATATTACGGAAAATTCATCAAAATACATTATTGCCGCAGGAAATATAGCGGCATTCACACATAAAGGAATTACGACCGATCTTAATAACGGACCTATCCGACGTTTTTCCTCAAGATACTTTATTACCGACGGCGCCATTACACCTGCGCCGAAAACTCCCGAAACAGACAGCAGGAACGACGGGTCTCTTACGGCAAAAGGTCCGGATACAGTCAGCAATATGACTGCTATTCCCAATGAGTTGAATGTGTCCGCCTGTCTGCGGAAAAGCCCTGCCGCCTGAACTATTATCACCATTACTGCGGAACGTATCACCGATACCGACATTCCCGCCAGAAGAGAAAAGCATAAAACAGGTATAAGCTTTATACAAAATCTGACATATTTATTTACCGGCAGCAGATCAATAATATATCCGAAAAATGAGCATATAACAGCCAGATGTACTCCCGAAACTGCCATTATATGACCTATGCCGGCTCTGTACATCAGCGTCTTTTCAGAGCTTTCCATATCCGATTTATCTCCGAAAAGCATTGCCGCCATAAGAGACTGTTCCCTGATTCCCATTGAGGAATTTATCACGCTGATAATATGTTTCCGGTACCTATCGGATATCTTTATCAAAGAAAAACCGTTATTTTCGGCATAATTAATTTCTCTGACATTGTTTATCCTGAGAAAAATTCCCTTTGATCTGTAATATGTTCCGGCAGGAAAGGTATAGCTGTCCGAAAGGATATCCGCTTGTCCGATAATTTTTATACTGTCGCCCACATCTGCGGAAACACTGTCCGCATAGCATATGACCGTTGCCCTGACGTCGCCGTTTATAACACCGTTTATCGTATAGGAGGATTTATCTCCGCTGTGTTCGGCGTAACCGGTTATCACGCCCTTTACCTCTGCGTCGCAGCCGTCATATTTTATTGTATTCCTATAAACAAGGATATCATATGTTCCATACAGAAGCATTGCCAATGCCGCGCTTATCATGCACACGGCATACCTGACATATCTTTTCCTGTAAATAACGATCATCGAAGCAGCCGATATCACTAAGAATGATGAAACGGCAAAATTCACTGAAAAATAAAGGAATGACGCCGCAAAAAGACCTATCAACCAGAATGAACCGATATAAGCCATTTTACGAACCATTGCGCCATTCCCCTTATCTCATAAAAAGCCGGTATCAACCCATATCCGCCGTAAGCTGTTTTCCGCCGAGAAGATGAAAATGCAGATGCTTAACGCTCTGACAGCCGTGTTCTCCGCAGTTGGTAACAATGCGGAAGCCATCATCGGCAATGCCCAGCTCCTTTGCCAGCTTGGCTGCCGTTTCAAATATTTTGGAAACTACAGCGGAATTTTCGGAAGTTATCTCCGAAGCTCCGGAAATATGCTTCTTAGGCACGATAAGAACGTGCACCGGCGCAAGAGGGTTTATATCCTTGAACGCATATACATATTCGTCCTCATAGACTTTAGTGCTTGGTATCTCGCCTGCAATTATTTTACAGAAAAGACAATCGCTCATTTCAAAAACTCCTTTCCATTATCAGCCGATAACATTTCTGACGATATCGGCAGCGCTTTCCATAGCCTTTCCGATAAGTGAAACGTCTCCTACTCCTGCCATTGCACTGTCAGGACGTCCGCCGCCCTTTCCGCCTGTTACGGCAGATACCTGCTGAACTATCTTTCCGGCGTGTGCGCCTGCTGAAACGGCGTCCTTGCCGCAGGAACAGATCACCGAAGCGGAATTTCCGTTTACAGCTGCAATTATCGCTACCGCATCGGGAGCCTTGTCCCTGATACGGTCACCCATGGTCCTGAGAACGTCCGGCTGTGTGTTTTCCAAAACGGCAGTCATTATCCTTACATTTCCCTCTGTCTTTGCTCCGGCAAAAATAGAGTCAAGCTGCGCTTCGGCAATTTTGCCTTTCAAAGCCGCAACTTCCTTTTCAAGAGCCTTTACTTCCCCTGCCGCAGCTGCGCACTTTGCCGCCAGTTCTGCGGGATTAGGCGCTTTTATCGCCTGCGCCGACTTGGTGATGATATCCTTATATTCGCCGATAAGCGCAAGTACACCCGAACCGGTCACCGCCTCGATACGTCTTACGCCGGCGGCGACGGAATTTTCTGAAATTATCTTGAAAAGTCCCAGCTTGGAAGTATTATCTACATGAGTACCTCCGCAGAACTCTATGGAAGTTCCCTCAACATTGACAACTCTTACGATATCGCCGTATTTTTCGCCGAACAGAGCCATTGCCCCGAGTTTTCTTGCTTCCGCGATAGGCATTTCATTTGTAACGACGGGAATTGCCGACAGGATATTTCCGTTTATGATAGATTCTATCTCGTTAAGCTGCTCAGGTGTGACGGCTTCAAAGTGCGAAAAGTCAAAACGAACTCTTTCGCAGTCAACAAGCTGACCTGCCTGATGAACATGATCGCCCAGAACTTTTCTGAGAGCCGCCTGAAGCAGATGCGCCGCAGTATGATTTCTCATTATGGAACGTCTGCGCTTTTTATCAACGGAAGCCGTTACCTCATCGCCGACAGAGACAGTTCCCTGAGCAACACCCATATGCAGAAAGTGTCCGCTGTGTATCTTCTTTGTATCCGAAACTTCAAAGGCAGTCATAGCGCCGCTGATAACGCCTGTATCGCCCACCTGTCCGCCGCTTTCTGCGTAGAAAGGAGTTTTATCGAGGACGATCACAGCCTCGTCGCCGTCGTTTGCGGTCTGAACGCTTTCGCCGTCAACGAATATCGCAAGTACCTTTGCTTTTTCCTCCATTGAGGAATATCCTGTAAATTCCGTGGGAGCAGCTTCAACGGCAAGAGAGCCGTCCTCCCATGACGAACCGGATTTCGCATTATGGTCGTCACGGGCTTTTTTCTTCTGCTCGTCAAGACATTCATGATACCTGTCCATATCTACCGAAAGTCCCTTTTCCTCGGCAATTTCTATTGTCAGGTCAATGGGGAAGCCGTAAGTATCGCTTAAAAGGAACGCATCGTCGCCGCTGATGACTTTTCCGCCTGCCGCAAGTATGCCGTCCATTTTTTCCGTAAGGATATCCATGCCCTTGTCAATAGTCTTGGCAAAAGTTTCTTCCTCGCTCTTTACGAGCTTTTTAATGTATGCTTTTCTTTCCTCAAGTTCAGGATAAGCGGCTGCATTTTCGGCAATTACCGTATCAACGACTTCATAAAGGAAAGGTCCTTTTATTCCTAAAAGCCTGCCATGACGTGCGGCGCGCCTTAAAAGACGTCTGAGAACGTAGCCTCTGCCGTTGTTTGAAGGCGTAACGCCGTCTCCCACCATGAATGTTGTGCTTCTGATATGGTCGGTTATAACACGGAGAGAAATGTCGTTCTTTTCATTTTCTTTGTATTTTACGCCTGCTATCCTGCTGATGTGATCCATAATGTTGCGGACGGTGTCAACTTCAAAAAGGTTGTCAACGCCCTGCATCGCGCAGGCAAGTCTTTCAAGACCCATACCGGTATCAATGTTCTTATGAGCCATTTCGGCATAATTTCCGTTGCCGTCGCTGTCAAACTGGGAGAAAACAAGGTTCCATATCTCGATTATACGGTCGTTGTCGCTTGCCTGCTCAAAACTTTCAAAAGGACCGTAAGCCTCTCCCCTGTCAAAGTGAATCTCGGAGCAAGGACCGCACGGACCGCTTCCGTGCTCCCAGAAATTGTCTTTCTTGCCGAGACGCTTTATACGTTCCTTTGGTATGCCGATATCGTTCATCCATATCTGCTCGGCTTCGTCGTCGCTTTCAAAAACGGTTATCCAGAGCCTGTCCGCAGGGATCTCAAGGACTTTTGTCAGGAACTCCCACGCCCAAGCAATGGCTTCTTTTTTGAAATAATCGCCGAAGGAAAAGTTTCCCAGCATTTCAAAATAAGTACCGTGGCGCGCTGTTTTTCCGACGTTTTCAATATCCGGAGTGCGGATACACTTCTGGCAGGTAGTAACTCTTACGTTAGGAGGAGTTTCCTGACCGAGAAAGAACTTTTTCAGCGGTGCCATACCGCTGTTGATGAGCAGCAGGCTGTTGTCGCCGTGCGGGATAAGCGACGAGCTTGCCATTCTTGTATGATTCTTGCTTTCAAAAAACGAGAGATATTTTTCTCTCAGATCGTTAAGACCTGTCCACTGCATTTTAAAACATTCCTTTCAATATGACGCTTAATCCTCGTCATCGCTTTCCGGCATATCCCAGTTGTGATAAACGTTCTGAACATCGTCGTTATCTTCAAGATGTTCAAGAAGCAGGTTCATTTTCTTTATGGATTCCTCATCGGTAAGCGTTGTATAAGTTGACGGTATCATTTCCACATCGGCTGAAATGAGCTTATAGCCCTTTTCGGTAAGACCGTCCCTTACTGCTGCAAGGTCGTTAGGCTCTGTCTCTATCTCGATAACGTCGTCCTCCATGGAAAAATCGGAAGCGCCAAGATCAAATACATCTTCCATGACCTGATCTTCCTCTGTGCCGTTATTTTCGGCCACTATTATGCCTTTGCTTGAGAACATGAACGAAACGCAGCCTGTAGTACCCAGATTGCCGCCGAATTTATCGAAATAGTGTCGGATATCTCCGGCAGTACGGTTCTTGTTGTCGGTAAGGGTCTCTACGATAACAGCAACGCCGTTAGGACCGTATCCCTCGTATACGTTGGCTTCATAATCGGTCTTATCGCCGCCTCCGGCAGCTTTCTTTATGACCCTGTCAATATTGTCATTAGGAACATTATTCGCTTTTGCCTTTGCAATAAGATCGCGGAGCTTAGCATTATTATTTGGATCGGCGCCGCCCTCTTTTACACAGACGGTGATCTCACGTCCTATTTTGGTGAATATCTTTGCTCTTGCGCCGTCGGTGGCTTCCTTTTTTCTCTTGATGTTGTTCCATTTGGAATGTCCTGACATAAAATTCTCTCCTTAAATTTATAAAAATTTTTTTGAAAACATATTTCTGTATTTCGGACCTTTTCCCTCTATGGGTGCACCGTGTCCGAAAAATATCCTTCCGGGAGCTATTTCCCTGACTTTTTCAAGGGAATTTCTCGCTGCCTTAGGGCTTTCGCATATTGCCGGGAATGACGGCGCTCCGTAATTCATTGCAGCGTCGCCTATGTAAAGGTCTTTTCCGTGAAGTATGCCGAAAGAGCCTTTTGTGTGTCCGTCAAGTTTTATGGCTTTACAATCATCAATTCCGTATTCCTTGCCGATGTCCATACCGTCATCAAGAAAAATATCCGTATTGAAATGTTCGGGCATAGTTTGCTTTGACCTGCTTATTACTTTTTTCATTATCTGCCCTTTGATCCCCACGGGGTAAAATTTTCTTGAACTGCTGTTTTCTGCAAGCGAAACATCATCGGCTGACATAGCTATCTTTGCGCCAAGGAGTTCCGCAAAATATCCTGCATTTCCGATATGGTCGTTATGTCCGTGTGTAAGGACTATCAGCTTTACATTGTAGTTGTGGAGCCACACCTCTATCTCGTCGCGATAATCAGGCACAGCCGTATCAATAAGGATATCTCCGCTTTCTCCCCTGATAACATAACAGTTGAAATTTCCGCAGGATATCATATTTATTCCGTCAAGATTCATTTTTATCAGTCCTTTCGCCGGATATGTCACTACCCAAATTTACATTATACCATATAATATCAAATAATTCAACTATCCTTTTATTTTTTTCTGTAAGATAAAGATATCCGAACAGAGCTTCAAGCGCCGTTGCACGTCTGTATTCAATAGGATTTGAACTTTTAGGAACGGTATTTCCGGTAGCGTTGCGTCCCCTTTTGAAAATTTCCGTTTCCTCTTCTGAAAGCAGCGGGAGGATAACGTCCACGGCTTTTGACTGATAAGCCGCGCGGACGTGTTCCACAGCAGCCGAATGGAGCTTCTTTACCGGCATATTTGCCGTGAGAACAAGTCTTTCCCGTACTAACTGTTCGTATACCGCGTCACCAAGGAATGCCAGCGTCAATGGGCTGTACTGGTTTACGTCATGCTTTTCTATTGCAGTTCACCTCTCCGTCCTGTCCTGCGCCGTTCTTGCGCCGTCATTGTTTTTCATAAAGAACAGCAGGTCTATCAATGCTTCGTGATATGGAATAAAAATTTTCTCCGCTGTCATTTTCTTTATCTCGTAAATATCCGCCCATTTTACCTGTGCAACTTCTTCGGCCTGAAGCGTCAGCGCAGTTTCGTCCACATTCTTATTTACAATATAGATATCGTCAAAAATGCCTTTTGTCTGTATAGTCAGAACTCTCCGCAGTTCATCGGGAGAAAGCCTTATGCCCAATTCTTCGCCCGTTTCCCTTATAGCCGCAGAAAGACTTGTATCCCCTGCAACGGACGAGCCGCCTACGCTCAGATCCCACATACCGCTCCAGCTGTGCTTGAAAGGCTGTCTTTGCTGTATGAGCATTTTGCCGTCAGAATTGAAAATACATATGTGGACTACCATACGGTAACAGCCCTCCGGAACAGGTTTTCCTCGTTCCAAAGTTTTTCCGGTCAGGTTACGTTCCTTATCGTAAACATCAAAAAGTTCCATAATATCCTCCGTAATCAGAATACGAAATCAAACTCAAAGCCGAAAATATTTACCGTATCGCCCTCGTCGATGCCCATTTGCTCCAGTTTGTCTATTATGCCGCTGGTGCGCAGAACTCTCTGGAAATACTGTAATGACGCGTAATCGTCCATATCTACGGTACGCATGATATTTTCAAGCCAATCCGCTTCAACATAGAAAACGCCGTCGTCGCCCCGTGTGATTTCAAATCTCTTTCCTACGCCGGCGCGTTCGTCAAGAACTTTCTGCGGAAGCGCTTCCGCTTCATATTCCTTTATCGGCGGGAGCTTGTCCAGTTCCGCAGCAACTGCGTTCACGAGCTCTTTCGTTCCTGCCGTAGTAGCCGCTGATATCTCGTAGAACGGCAGACCAAGACCTTTTATATATTCCGCAAATTCATCAATGCTTTCCCTCGAAGCGGAATCGCATTTATTTGCCGCTACTATCTGCGGAACTTGTGAAAGCTCCTTGCTGAAATTTTCAAGCTCGCGGTTTATTATATTGAAATCAGATTTCGGGTCTCTGCCTTCTATTCCGGAAACGTCCACCACATGGACAATAAGTCTGCATCTTTCAACATGGCGCAGGAACTCATGCCCCAGACCGACGCCGTCGCTCGCACCCTCTATAAGTCCCGGGATATCCGCCATAACAAAGGATCTTCCGTCATCGAGCTTTACAACTCCCAGAACAGGCGTAAGCGTTGTGAAATGATAATTTGCTATCTTAGGCTTAGCCGCCGAAACTACCGATATCAGCGTGGATTTTCCCACATTCGGGAAGCCCACGAGCCCAACGTCCGCCAGAAGTTTAAGTTCAAGAGACACCTCGTATTCCTCGCCTAAAAAACCCGGCTTTGAAAATTTTGGTATCTGGCGTGTAGGCGTGGCAAATCTTGCGTTTCCCTTGCCGCCCTTACCGCCCTTGGCAAGAACTTTCGGTTCGTCCGATGACATATCCGCCATTATCCTGCCTGTTTCGGCGTCGCGGATAAGCGTTCCCCTCGGAACTCTTATAACAAGATCGGGCGCATTTTTGCCGGTACGGTTTCCGGAAGCGCCGTTATCGCCGCGTTCGGCAATATATTTGCGTTTGTAGCGGAAATCTTCCAGAGTGGAAAAATTATCGTCCACGACAAAAACGATATCTCCGCCTTTTCCTCCGTCTCCGCCGTCAGGACCGCCGGCTGCAACATATTTTTCACGGTGGAACGATACGGCGCCGTCGCCGCCGTCACCTGCTTTTATTCTGATCTTCGCCTTATCAACAAACATTAACAGACCTCTTTCTGTAGGGAAAAATTTCCTGTTTGGCTGTAAATTTTAAAAACGCCCTACAAACCCATAATATTATACCACAAAAAAATCAAAACTGCAATACAAATACGGCAAAACTGATAAATTTTCCCTTAAAAAACTGCTTTTTCAAAGTTTTTTTCTTATATTTCACCGTCTTTTACTATGTAATACCTGCATGAAAATTCCATAAGGCGCTCAAAAATTTTTACTGTATCCTCCTCAGCGCCCATATTATAGAAGATTATCACCGTTTCGGGATACTGTTCAGCAGCCTTATATATGTACTTCCTTACGATAAATTCTATATCGGAAGTATTTTCCTGAACCGGAAGAACGAAATAGATCCTCGGAAGAAGTCCGGAGCTTTCCGACGCTCTCACCGCATATATCCCGTTTATCACAAGTATTGCCGAACAGGTCAGGAAAACGGCTATCATATTGATCTCCTGCATAAGAAACGCCCCTTTCACTATATTTTATGAAAAGAGCGGATATTTGTTAATAATTACCTGTCACTGTCACAAATTATATGAATTACGTCTTTACGGCAGGCTATTTCGTCAATGATATCTTTAATAAATGACGGTTTGATATTATATTCAGCAATATTGCCGAGGGTGAGCCATACCAGCTTTTCTCCTGCATCACTGATAGTTTTGCATTTCTGAATGTCTTTCTCATCGGCAGTCATAAAATAGTAAAATTCAAGTGTATGACAGTCCAGTCCGTCAATATTGCCGTCTTTGTCTTTAAAGAAATTTTCGCATACTATTGCAAGCCTGTCCGTTTTTGCGTTTATACCCGTTTCCTCGGAAAATTCTCTTTCGGCGGCTTCTTCTGATGATTCGCCTATGTGGACTCCTCCGCCTATAACGTAATAATAATCCCCCGCAGAACTCCTGACAAACAATATTTTATCACCGTTTATAAGCAATCCTCCTGCGCGGTATCGGAATTTTTTACCGTCCGTTTTCAGGTCAATATCGACCATTTTCTCACCAGCTTTCTGTTTATCGTATAGCTTGCGGCAAAAAGAAAGCGCTCCCTTTGCGAAAGCGCTTTACTGAAATTTATCATCAAATCAGCTGTTTTTCTTTGCTTCGATATCGGCAAGAGCGTCCTTGCGGGAAAGATTTATTCTTCCCTGACTGTCTATTTCCATTACCTTTACGACTATTTCGTCGCCGATAGAAACAACGTCCTCTACCTTTTCAACTCTCTGTTTATCGAGCTTGGAAATGTGTACCAGTCCGTCCTTGCCCGGAGCGATCTCAACGAATGCGCCGAAATTCATTATGCGGACTACTTTTCCCTTGTATATAGCTCCGATCTCGGGATCATTTGCAATAGTTTCAACTATCTGGAGAGCCTTCTTGGCATTATCCATATCAATTCCGGAAATAAATACGTTTCCGTCATCGTTGATGTCGATCTTGACGTTGCAGTCAGCGGAGATCTTCTGGATAACTTTACCGCCCTGACCGATAACTTCCCTGATCTTGTCAACGGGAACTTTGGTCTGGAGCATTTTCGGAGCATATTTTCCTACCTCCGGTCTTGGAGCAGGGATAGCTTTGAGAATTATCTCATCAAGTATATAATCTCTTGCCTTGTGCGTCTTTGCAAAAGCCTCTTTGATTATCTCGGGAGTAAGACCGTCCACCTTGATATCCACCTGAATAGCGGTAATGCCCTTATGAGTTCCGCCGACCTTGAAATCCATATCTCCGAAGAAATCTTCAAGTCCCTGGATATCCACCATTGTCATGAAGCTGCCGTCGTCTCTTGTGATAAGACCGCAGGAAATTCCTGCAACGGGAGCTTTTATCGGAACGCCTGCGTCCATGAGCGCAAGTGTTGAACCGCATATCGAGCCCTGAGATGTTGAACCGTTGGAAGAAAGAACCTCCGAAACCAGTCTCAGCGCATACGGGAACTCCTCAACGGAAGGTATTACCGGTTCAAGAGCTCTTTCCGCAAGAGCACCGTGACCTATCTCACGGCGTCCGGGACCTCTGCTGGGCTTTGTTTCGCCAACGGAGTAGGACGGGAAATTATAGTGATGCATATATCTCTTGCTGTCCTCTTCATCAAGACCGTCGATCCTCTGGGAATCGCTTATAGGTCCGAGAGTTGCAACTGTCAGCACCTGTGTCTGACCTCTTGTGAACAGTCCGGAGCCGTGTACTCTTGGGAGAACGCCGACTTCGGCAGCAAGAGGACGTATCTCGTCTATGCCTCTGCCGTCAACACGCTTGCCCTCATAGAGCCAGTTCCTTACTATCTTCTTCTGGAGCTTATAGATACACTCGTCTATCATGGCGATCTGTTCGGGATACTGCTCGTCAAACTTGGCGTGAACTTCGTCCTTTATGGGATTGAGCCTTTCTTCACGGACGTTCTTGTCGTTAGTGTCAAGAGCAAATTTTACCTTTTCGCCAACAAGCTCTTCGATAGCATCAAACAGATCGTGGTCAACTTCCATTGACTCAAATTCAAACTTTTTCTTGCCGATCTGCTTCTGGATATCCGAAATGAAAGCTACCATCTTCTTGATCTCCTCATGACCCTTGAGGATAGCTTCGAGCATGGTATCATCGTCAACCTCGTTTGCGCCGGCTTCTATCATAACTACCTTTTCGGCAGTTCCGGCAACGGTAAGGTTAAGGTCAGACTTTTCGCGCTGTGCAAGTGTAGGATTTAGGATTATCTCACCGTCAACAAGACCTACGCTTATTCCGCCTATAGGACCGTTCCAAGGGATATCGGAAATTGAGATCGCGACCGAAGTAGCTATCATTCCGCAGATCTCGGGAGAATGATCCGGGTCTACCGCAAGCACCGTCATTACAACGGCGACATCATTTCTCATGTCCTTGGGGAAAAGCGGACGGATAGGTCTGTCTACCACACGGGAAGTAAGGATAGCTTTTTCGCTGGGCTTGCCCTCTCTCTTCATGAAAGAACCGGGTATACGTCCTACAGAATAAAGTCTTTCCTCATAATCTACCGAAAGCGGGAAAAAATCAACGCCCTCTCTCGGTTTTACGCTGGCGGTAACATTTGCCATAACGACTGTTTCGCCGTAGCGTACCCAGCAGGAACCGTTGGAAAGCTCACAGGTCTTGCCTGTTTCAACGGTCAGTTCTCTGCCTGCATAAGTGGTTTTGAAAACTCTGTAATTATCAAACATAAACTGCCTCCTTAAAAATTTTTCCGGAAAGCAGCTTTAGCAATAAATCCTGTCCGAAAGACCGTTTTGCATACAAAGCACCGTGCAGTACACTGCCGGACACGATTTAATGCTAATTGCCGCCGCCGGAACATATGACTTCCGCATATTGCGGTAATGTCCTTAAACTTACGAAAGGCAGGGCAGGAGAAAAATTTCTCCTGCTTTCTGCCTTGACATGATCTTACTTACGAAGACCGAGCTTTTCAACTACCGCACGGTATCTGTTGATATCCTTCTTTGCGAGATAGTTAAGAAGATTACGTCTGTGACCTACCATTTTGAGAAGTCCTCTTCTGGAGTGGTGGTCCTTCTTGTGTACCTTAAGATGTTCGGTAAGGTCGTTTATTCTCTTTGTAAGAATAGCGATCTGTACTTCTGGAGAACCGGTATCGTTCTCACTGGTCTTGTTAGCCGCAATTATAGCGGTCTTTTCTTCTTTCTGCATCATAGCAAAAACACCTCTTTCAAAATATTCTCCGGAAACATAGTGAGCGGCAGGTATCGTTCCCGTTAAGGGCTTATCCCGCAGACCAAGTATACGGATAACGCCGTGTAAAAAAACACAACGATGTAATTATAACACATAAAAACCGATTTGTAAAGGGTTTTTATGAAATTATTTTTCCTTTTTTCTTCTTTTTTCCCTCTATAGGTTTTTCCTTTCCTCCCATATCGGTGAATACGCTGTCGTCGGCTGAAAGCGGTTTCAGGTAATCATACTCCGGATTATCCATTCCCCGTTCCTCATAATAAGGGTTTATAACATATTTCTGTATCTGCGGATATGAGTTATACATTATAACAAATCCTATAAAACTTATTGCCCATATCGGGACAAGCATAAATATCCCTATCATTCCAGTAAGGACCAGAACTACCACCGTCAGTCCAACGATGAGAAGCGTTATAATGTTCTTTTTCAAAGCTATGCAGGTCAGGTAAAAGCCGTTCTTGATTATATTTTTCAGCGAAAGATCCGTAGCGATTATCATAGGCATGATATAGAAATTCATCATGAAAAGAGTAAGCGCAAAGCTGACCGATATCACGCAAAGAACAGTATATATAGTACCGCTCTGTCCCTGCTGCTCAGCGGCAGCTCCCATTCTTGGGTAAACATACAGCGCCGCTGCGGCGGAAACGGCAAAAAGCGTATCCAGCAGGCCCACCGGCAGAGACTGCTTCCAGCTGCCTGCAAACCCTTTCCAGAACTCATGGAACATAAACGCGCTCTTATCGAGCGTGTAATTCCGCAGAACTTTTGTCATTCCGGCAAGAGCCGGTCCTATCGTAACTACCGGGAGACAGAAAATAAATGTAAGGACATTCAGCTTTACAAGTCTCCAGCAATACCTGAAGTACAGTTCAAAGAACTCAAAAAATGCTTTTTTCTTCGGGGCGTTCTTTTCCACTCCGGTACCGGCTTTTTCGTAGTCAAACATTCCAAACAGTGCCAAAAAATGCAGCTCCTTTTATTTTTATTTTCCGTGCGCAGCTTACTGATGTACGCATTTGCAGAGCTGCGCAGATATTATTTTCCGGAATATCATTAAATTCCGAGCAGACTTGTCCACGTTTCCTCAAAAACAATTGTCAGAACACTGTCTGTCAGCGCAGACAGTGCCAGTCCGGCAGACAGTATGATAAATTTAGTATAATAAAGCCTGACGTCTGGACGTTCCCTTTCCGTCTCTCTGCCGAAAGAAGAACTGTAAAGCGCAGCGGAAAATCTGACCGATTCCCTTGCGGCAATTATCAGCACGAACGCCGAAAAAACTGCGTTCGGAACTATCAGCAGAGCCGAAGCGGCTGCTCCGTGAAGCCCGTACATTCTGTACATTGCGGCTGTAGCAGCACCTGCTCCCAGACCTCTGAACATCGGGACTAGCATTTCGATAGGCGCAGATATTACACAAAATCCCAGAAAAAAGCATATCAGGAGCAGAACAAAAGCCCCCGAAAAGGAATTTACAAGTATCTGCCAGAAACTTTGCCCAGACCTTGCCAGTATCATATCTTCGGCAATGCCGTCAAGTATGCCGGTCTTGTCCGCATCTGCCGTACAGTACAGGATAGTTCCCAGAACAACTCCCAGAAAATACAGCACCGCCAGCAGTACAAGAAGCCTGTCGCCGCTGCGTCTGCGTGAATTTACTTTTTTGCTTTCCGTCATATGGATCGTCCTTTGCTTTTTTATAAAAGCATATGCGGACGAGCCCTTTTTCAGAACCTTTTACTGCTTTGAAAGCTCATAAGCGCGGCGAGTACAGCTTTCGCAGGCTTTTTTTACCGTCTCTTCAAGTTTTCCGCCGTAAAGCTCATCAAGTCCGGCAAGGGTCGTTCCTCCCGGAGACGATACCATTTTTATCAGTTCGTCAATAGTATTTCCCGAATCGGTTATCATTTTCGCCGATCCTATAAGCGACTGCGCAAAAAGCTCTTTGGCAGCGTCCGGATCTATCCCCGCATCGGCGGCATATTCCACAAATGCTTTTGCGAAAAGATATATGAACGCCGGGCTGCTGCCGTTTATGGCTATGACCTCCCGCATTTTGTTTTCGGGAACGACTGCAACTTTTCCGCAGGAAGCAAAGATATTCTTTACAAACTCAAAATCATCGTCCGGAACGTCTGCACATTTCGCAAGAGCCGAAGCTCCCTCTCCCAGAAGCAGAGGAGTATTGGGCATTACGGGTATGACCTTTACATCAGGTATGGTCTTTGACTTTATATATTCCGCCGAGATACCGGCGCAAATGGAAATTATCACCTTTTTATCCGTTAAGGCAGGAGCAATATCTTCCAGAACGCCTTCAAGCTGCTGAGGCTTTACGGCAAGAAAGACATAATCGCATTTTCCGGTCAGTCCGGCTGCGGAATCACAGGCTGTCACGCCAAGCGGAACGAGCCTTTCAAGCATTTCGGGTTTTGTATCAAAGGCAAAAAGTTTCACATTCGGATCATTTGTGCCGCAAATTCCTTTTATTATAGCGTAACCCATATTGCCTGCGCCTATAAATCCTACGGAAGCCATATATATCCGTCCTTTCAGAATTATCATGACAGGTATGACGGTAAAAAACACATCGCACTGATAAATGTAAGTATACAACATTTTGCACAAAATTTCAAGTAGTTTTTATGATTTTTCTTAAATAAATTCTTTTCACACATAAAATATGTAAATTAAATTTGATAACACTTGAAATTTTTCTGAAATGCTGTATAATTGAATTAGTTGTATCTGTAAAAATGATATCCGTATGCCGGATTCAGAAAAGGAATGATATTTAATGTCAGAAAAAAAATTCAGCGTTGACCTTCAGACTATAATAGAAGAATTTCACCTTGAAACGATCTATCTTCCGGAAGATTCTTCCAAACTTATCGTTGACGAGACCGATATCAACCGTCCCGGTCTGCAGCTAATGGGATTTTATGAATACTTCAACAACGAACGTATACAGATAGTCGGCAAAATGGAATTTGCATACCTTGCCACTATAGACGAACAAAGCCGCTATGACAGGCTCGATATGCTTTTCTCTCAGCATATACCCGCTCTTATAATATCAAGAGAGCTCCCCTATTTCCCCGAAATGGTAGAAATTGCGCAGAAGTATGAAGTTCCCCTGCTGCGTACAAAGGACAGCACCTCCAGCTTTATGGCGGCGCTGATAGCTTTCCTTAACCTGCATCTTGCTCCGAGGATCACACGTCACGGCGTTCTTATAGAAGTTCACGGCGAAGGTATGCTTATCCTCGGTGAAAGCGGCGTCGGAAAGAGCGAAACTGCCGTTGAGCTTATCAAGCGCGGACACCGTCTCGTTGCGGACGACGCCGTAGAAATACGCCGCGTTTCAAATATAAGCCTTGTAGGTTCATCGCCGGAAAATATCCGTCACTTTCTTGAGATACGCGGCATAGGCATAGTGAACGCACGCCGTCTGTTCGGCATGGGCGCGGTAAAAGTCACCGAAAAGATCGACATGATAGTCGAGCTTGAACCATGGGACAGCGAAAAAGTCTACGACCGCATGGGTGTGGACAATGAATATACCTCAATTCTGGGAGTAAAAGTCCCCTGCGCTACTATCCCGGTAAAGCCGGGACGTAACCTTGCGGTAATTCTTGAAGTCGCCGCAATGAACAACCGTCAGAAAAAAATGGGCTACAATGCTGCGCAGGAGCTTCTTGACAATCTCGGTCTTGACATGGACAAGAAAGAAACTATAAAAAAATGGGATATCTATTGATCCGGAGGGACGTACATTGCACATTATCGCAGATCTTCACACACATACCGTTGCTTCTACGCACGCTTATTCAACCGTTCTTGAAAACGCAGAATATGCGGCAAAAGCAGGTCTTACGGCTCTTGCCATAACAGATCATACTCCCGCTTCAACGGACGGTCCTCATATCTGGCACTTTCACAATCTACGCAAAGCGCTCCCGCGCGAGCTGCTCGGAGTAAAACTTATTTTCGGTGCGGAATCAAGTATAACCGACTATGACGGAAATATTGATTTTCCTGATGATGAATGTAACTCTCTTGACTGGATCATTGCATCAATACACAGAGATAAACTTGCAAAAGCCTCCCGTGAAGAAATAACCAAACTTTATCTCGGTGCTGCCGAAAATCCGTATGTGGACATGATCGGTCACTGCGCCACAACGGGATACGAGTTTGATTACGAAAAATGCCTGAAAAAATTCAAGGAATACAGCAAGATAGTTGAAATAAACGAAAGCTCTATAAAATGGAAAAATACTTCCGACAATTACCGAGAAGTTATCCGGATATGCAAAAAATATGAGATCCCCGTTGCGGTAAATTCGGACGCACATTTCTGCGGACTTATCGGGAAAACCGAACTGGCGTTTTCTCTTCTTGAAGAACAGGACTTTCCGGAAGAGCTTATAATAAATTCCTGCTGGGATAAGCTGAAAGACTTCATAAATTCAAAAAGAGGAAATATTTTATAAAGCAGCGGCATAAACTGTAAATAAAAATATAGCAAAAGGGTGTTCGGCAGCAATGGATACAGGGATAGAAATAATTTCCGGAGAAGCCGCAAAAATGGGCTGTTCTGCGGAAAAAAACGCTGTATTGAAAAATTATACCACTTTCAGGATCGGCGGAAAATGCAGTCTGCTCGTAAAGCTCAACAGCGAAGAAAGTTTCCTGAAACTTGTTCCGCTTGCGGAACAGCTCAAAGTTCCGTATTATATCTTCGGCAAAGGCTCTAACCTTATTGTCGATTCGGACGGTCTGAACGGTGTTGTTTTCGTTGTGGGAAAAGATTTTTCCGGCATTTCCTTAAAAAATGACAACATACTGACCTGCATGGCAGGAGCTGCTTTATCCCAGATATGTATCTCGGCTCTGGAAAATAGTCTGAGCGGTCTTGAATTTGCATATGGCATACCCGGAACTCTCGGCGGCGCGGTATTTATGAACGCAGGCGCTTACGGTGGAGAAATGAAAGACGTCATTCTTTCCGTAAAAGCCATGGACAAACAAGGAAACATAAAAGAGTACTCCGCAGACGAACTCGGATTTTCATACCGGCGCAGCAGATTCACGGACAGCGGAGAGATCATACTTTCTGCGGATATACGTCTTGAAAAGGGAGATCCTGCCGCAATAAAAGAAAAAATGGACAAGCTGATGGAACAGCGCCGCTCAAAGCAGCCGCTTGAATTTCCAAGCGCCGGGAGTACATTCAAACGTCCGGAAGGAAGCTACGCTTCTCTGCTTATAGAGCAATGCGGACTTAAAGGCGTTCATGTCGGTGACGCCGAAGTAAGCACAAAACACAGCGGATTTATAATCAATAAAGGGAACGCCAGCTTTTCTCAGTTAATGGAACTTATAAGGATCGTTAAGGATACCGTAAAAGAAAAAACCGGTTATGTTCTTGAATGTGAGCCCCGCATTATCACCGATAAGGATATCTGAAAGGAATGATATAAAATGAAATTTCTTATTGTTACAGGAATGTCCGGCTCCGGCAAATCCGGAACGATAAATATTCTTGAAGATATCGGATACTATTGTATAGATAATATTCCGCCTCAGCTGATACCGAAGTTTGCGGAAATATGCATAAACAACGGACAGATGAAAAAAGTCGCTATAGTTACGGATATCCGCGGCGGAGAGCTGTTTCTTGAACTTGACGAAGGAATAAATTATCTTAAAGAAAACGGTATGGATACTTCCATACTTTTTCTTGACGCCGGCGATGACGTTCTTATAAAACGATACAAGGAAACGCGCCGCAAGCACCCTCTTGACGAGCAATGCCACGGCAGCCTGCAGGACGCTATAAACTCGGAAAGAAAAATACTTGCTTCGGTAAGGGAAAAAGCCGATTATTACATTGATACATCGGATCTTTCCATGGGTCAGCTCAAGGAAACGATATATGCGATATTCCTGAACGATCCGAAAGATTCAATGGTAGTTAAAGTAATGTCGTTCGGTTATAAATACGGCGTATCACGCGAAGCAGACCTTGTATTTGATGTCCGCTGCCTGCCAAATCCTTTTTATATTCCTGAGCTGAAGTACCACACCGGTACCGAAAGCTGCGTAAGTGATTATGTAATGAGCTTTGAACAGTCCAGAACGCTGCTTGCAAAGCTCGAAGATATGCTTGATTTCCTCATACCGCTCTATATCCATGAGGGAAAAAGCCAGCTCGTAATAGCCTTTGGCTGCACCGGTGGAAAGCACCGCAGCGTTACCTACGCGGAAGCCATATACAAATATCTTTGCGGAAAAGATATGAAATGCAGGATAAGCCACAGAGACATAGAAAAGGATAGATAAAAATGTCATTTTCCTATTCGGTAAAAAAAGAGCTTTGCTCTGTCATGACCGACAAGGACAGAAAATACTGCTGTCTTTACGGTATGCTGCTGTTTTGCAGGGTATTTTCGCCTGAAGCGATAATATTTCAGACGGAAAACGAATATGTATGCAGTCTTTTCAGGAAGCTGGCAGATGATGTTATCGGCGGAAAGAACATAACCGATATATCGGAGATCAAAAAGAAAAACGGCGGCGCACTGTATTCTGTCAGTGTGCCGTCAGAACATTACAGGGAAGAGATCATCTACCGCTACAGAGTTTCCGGAAGAGCCATGATCCACAGGATACAGACCGATCTGATAGACAATAACAGTATATTTGCTTTCATTGCAGGAGCATTTCTTTCCTGCGGAAGCGTGACAGAACCGATAAAGGGATATCATCTTGAATTTGCCGTTCCGTATCCCGAACTTGCCGACGATCTGATGAAGCTGCTCGTTTCGGTAGGAGTAAATGCAAAATATGCCGAGCGGAAAAACACCTGCGTTATTTATCTGAAAGACAGCGAATATATCGAAGATCTGCTTACGCTTATGGGAGCTACCATGAGCAGCATCGACCTTATGAACGTGAAAATTTACAAGGACGTCCGCAATAAAGCGAACCGCATAGCAAACTGCGACGCGGCAAACATTGAGCGCACCCTCCGCGCATCGGAAAAACAAGTCGAAGATATAGAATACATAATAGCTTCTGAGGGGCTGGACAGTCTTACTCCGGAACTTCGCAACATGGCTGAAATACGGCTTGAAAATCCGGACGTATCACTTAAAGAATTAGGCGAATTGCTGGACAAGCCCGTGGGGCGCTCCGGCGCAAATCACAGGCTGAAAAAACTTTCCGAAATAGCGGATCAGATAAGGGAAAAACGCGGAGATATCTCCTGAAAGGGCGTTGAAAAGTGTCATTCGTACATCTTCATCTTCACAGCGAATACAGCCTTCTTGACGGAGCCTGCCGGATAAAGCAGCTCGTTTCAAGAGCAAAGGAGCTGGGGCAATCCGCCGTTGCCGTCACCGACCACGGCAATATGTACGCTGCTGTAGAATTTTATAACGAAGCTGTTGCTCAGGGAATAAAACCTATAATCGGCTGCGAAGTATATATTGCTCCAAGGACCCGTTTTGACAAGATCCACGGTCAGGATAATAAGCCGTATCATCTTGTACTCCTGTGCAAAAACAATACCGGCTATCACAATCTTATAAAAATGGTCTCCTACGGCTACACCGAAGGATTTTACAACAAGCCCCGTGTAGATACCGAGCTTCTTGAAAGATATCACGAGGGAATAATAGCGCTTTCCGGCTGCCTTGCCGGAGAGATACCCAGAAAACTCATCAACGGCGAATATGAAAACGCAAAAGCCGCCGCTCTGAAATATCTTGAAATTTTCGGCAGGGGAAATTATTATATTGAAATACAGAACCATAATATCCGTGAGGAAGAACGGATACTTCCCCTGCTTTACAGGCTTTCCGCAGAAACAGGTATCCCTCTTGCCGCCACAAACGACGCTCACTACATTATGAAAGAGGACGCTGATATTCAGAAGATCCTGATCGCGATACAGACAAATACTCCGCTCAGTCAGCCGAATCCTCTTTCATTCCCTACAAATGAATTTTACATGAAGTCGGAGCAGGAAATGCTCGGGCTTTTTTCCACTGTTCCTCAGGCGGTGGAAAATACCGCTAAGATCGCCGAAATGTGCAGCGTTTCCTTTGAGTTCGGAAAAATAAAGCTGCCCCGTTTTACCGCCGAGGGCGTTGACGATAACGAGGAATATTTCCGCAGTCTGTGCTATCAGGGACTGAAAAAGCATTACGGCAATAAGCCGCCAGAAGAAATTGCCGAGCGCATGGAATATGAGCTGGACGTTATAATCAAAATGGGTTATACCGATTATTACCTTATAGTATGGGACTATATAAGATTTGCAAAGGAAAACAACATTCCCGTAGGTCCCGGAAGAGGCTCCGGCGCAGGAAGTCTGGCGGCTTACTGCATAGGCATAACCAGCATAGACCCTATAAAGCATAACCTGCTTTTTGAAAGGTTCCTTAATCCGGAGAGAGTTTCAATGCCTGATTTTGACGTGGATTTCTGCTATGAGGGACGTCAGAGGGTAATTGATTACGTTGTTAACAAATACGGCAAGGACAGAGTTGCACAGATAATAACATTCGGAACAATGGCGGCAAAAGGCGCGATACGGGACGTCGGCAGAATAATGGAGATCCCATATCAGGCTGTAGACAGGGTCTCAAAGCTTATTCCTTTCGGCATGCACGTTACTATCGCCTCGGCAATGAAAGAAAGCAGCGAACTTTCCGGACTGTACAAAAGCGATATGACGGTAAAAACGCTCATCGACACAGCTATGAAGCTGGAGGGTATGCCAAGGCACGCTTCAACTCACGCTGCCGGAGTTGTAATATCGGACGCTCCGGTAAGCGATTACGTTCCGGTACAATTAAACGGCGATTCGGTCGTTACGCAGTATGTATTCCCTATACTTGAAAGTCTCGGTCTGCTCAAAATGGACTTTCTCGGTCTGCGCAACCTGACAGTCATACGCGATGCGTCCGACTTTATAAAAATATCCGTACCGGATTTTGACATTGAAAAAATACCTATGGACGATAAAGAAACCTTTGAAATGATATCCCGCGGGCAGACATCGGGTATATTCCAGCTTGAAAGCAGCGGAATCAGACAGGTGCTTACAAGGCTCAAGCCGGAAAATATAGAGGATATCATAGCGGTAATATCGCTGTACCGTCCGGGACCTATGGACAGTATCCCAAGATACATCGAATGCCGGCATGACAGTTCAAAAGTCACCTACAAGCACCCTATCCTGAAAGATATACTCGAAGTCACCTACGGCTGTATCGTATATCAGGAGCAGGTAATGGAAATATGCCGGAAAATGGGAGGATATTCCTACGGACGGGCGGATCTTGTCCGACGGGCAATGGCTAAGAAAAAACACTCGGTAATGATGGAGGAACGCAGCATATTCGTAGAAGGAGCAAAGAAAAACGGCGTTCCGGAAGATACTGCAAATGAAATTTTTGACGAAATGTCCGGCTTTGCTTCATATGCTTTCAATAAATCACACGCTGCGGCATATGCATATATCTGTTATCGGACGGCATACCTGAAATGCCATTATTTCAAGGAATACATGGCTGCGCTCATGACCAGCTGCATGGACAGCATAGGAAAGCTCCTTGAATACACCGGTGAATGCTCCAAAAAAGGAATAAAGATACTCAGTCCGGATATAAACGAGAGCGAAGCAGGATTTTCCCCTGTTCCTGAGGGAATACGCTTCGCCCTGTCCGCAGTGAAAGGGCTCGGATATAATTCCATAGACGAGATAATGCGCGAAAGGAACAAGGGCGGAAATTTCACCTCGCTGGAAAATTTCTGCCGGCGAATGAACGGAAAAGATATCAACCGCAAAAGCATTGAAAACCTTATATTATGCGGAGCATTTGATAAATTCGGTCTTAACAGGCGCGAAATGTCGGAAAATTACGACAGGATATTTAGCGGCATACAAGCCTTTTCAATGAAAAATATGGAGGGGCAGATAAACTTCTTCGACATGACCGACAACAGTACTGCTGATATTTCCATTGAACACTGTGATGAATATCCTCTTCCGGAGCTGCTTGAAAAGGAAAGAGACATCATCGGAATGTATCTTTCCGGACACCCTCTGCAAAGCTACGGCGTACTTTCCGCTTTTTGCAGAATGAGCACGCTCTCACAGCTTTACGAAGAGCCTCCCGTGCTTAAAGACGGCGCGGAGATATCCATGTTCTGCATATTCAGCGGAGTAAAGTTCCACACTCAGAAAAGCGGCGCAAAAATGGCGTTCGTTGAACTGGAAGATATGACCGGAGAAGCTGAAGGAATAATTTTCGCAGAACCCCTTGCAGCTTTCGGGAATACCGTCCGCAAGGGACAAGCCGTATATATTTCGGCAAAACTGTCATATAAGGATAATTCTCCCAAGCTCATCATAGAGTACGCCGTTCCTGCCGAAGATCATGCCGCAAAATGTGAAAACATGAAGCTGTATATCAGATGCGCCGGCTCAGAAACGCAGAAAATAAACGACATTCTCAGGATCTGCGGCAGATATCCGGGCAGAACAAAGGTGATACTGTACATTTACGATCTGAAAAAGCAGCTTTCCCCTAAAAATATCTCCGGTGTGCATATATGCGATAAATTCGCCCGGGAATTATATAATATCGTCGGATATGGAGACGCTGCAATGAAATAATTTCACACAGGTTTACAAACTGACCGCTGAAATATTATCAAAAAACACAAAATATGCAAATTATATTCCCAGACACTTGACAAATCTATAATAAAAGCGTATAATGAAAATGTATGAAATGTATGTTATTTGCCTGTTTTATTGGCAGATATTGCAAAAATTGACTTTACCTCAGGGCAATAAAATTTTTGGAGGAAAAAGATATGAAAAGAATAGGCGTATTGACCAGCGGCGGCGACGCTCCCGGCATGAATGCTGCCGTAAGAGCCGTTACCCGTGCAGCTATCGCTAAGGGCTATGAAGTTATCGGTATCAAAAGAGGTTATAATGGTCTGCTCCATGGAGAGACCGTAAATCTCGGCGTGCGTGATGTTTCTAATATTATCCAGCGCGGAGGCACAGTGCTATACACTGCCCGCTGCCTTGAATTTAAGGAGTGGGACTATGTCCTCAAGGCTAAGGCAAAATGCGACGAGCTCGATCTTGTAGGTATCGTAGTTATCGGCGGAGACGGTTCTTTCAGAGGAGCTGCGGATCTTTCCAAGGCCGGCGTTCCCTGCATCGGTCTGCCCGGAACTATCGACAACGATATCTCCTGCACCGAATATACCATAGGCTATGATACAGCTATGAATACTGCAATGGAAATGATAGATAAGATACGCGACACAGCTATGTCCCACGACCGCTGCTCGGTAGTTGAGGTAATGGGAAGAAATGCCGGCTGGATCGCTCTCAATGTTGGTCTTGCAGTCGGTGCGGTAGGCATACTTGTTCCCGAAATGGATACTAGCATTGACGATATAATCGCTAAAATGGAAGAATCCAAAAAGACAAGGAAACAGCACTTCATAATTGTTGTTTCCGAGGGTATCGGTCATTCCGAAGAAATTGCCAAGAAGATAGAGGAAAAAACCGGCATTGAATCGAGAGCTACTATCCTCGGTCATGTACAGAGAGGCGGAAATCCTACTCTCCGTGACAGAGTTGTTGCCAGCGAAATGGGTTATTATGCTGTTGAGCTTCTCGACAAGGGTATCGGCAACCGCGTTGTAGGTATGCAGAATCATAAGATCGTTGACTTTGACATCAAGGAAGCCCTTGCTATGAAGAAGCCTTTTGACGAAAATCTTTATCATGTTGCCGATTCGATCTCTTTCTGAGTATCTGTCTGCGCATAAAATGCGTACAGATAAATAAATAAAAAAATGGCATTTGCAGAGTAGGCAAACGCGCGTACAGTGCTTGGCGGACGGGGAGTTGCCGCCTTGACGAAAAACACATTGAATGTGTTTGCGGTGCGTTTGCCGCATCCCGCTGAAATGCATAACAGGAGCTTTTCATCAACTCCGATTATGCAGTTTAGCATAATTTTAAGGAGGTATTGTAATGAAAAGCTTTTTTTCTATGTTCAGGCGTTCAGCGGACGAGCTTAAAAGTATCCGCTGCATAACGGCAACGGGAATACTTGTAGCTATGTTCGTAGTGCTGGATATGTATTCCATAAGGATAGGAGAATTTATAAAGATCAACCTTGCATTTTTTCCGCTTGCATCGGTAGGAATGCTGTTCGGTCCTGTTCCGGCAATGCTTGCTGCTATTGCAGGAGATTTTGTCGGCTGCTTTGTAAGCGGTCAGAGTCCCCTGCCCCTGCTTTCACTCACCGCAGCGGCGGAAGGGCTTATTTACGGGATACTGCTTTACGAAAAGCGCGGCAAAAAACTTGCGTTGTTTTCCGTAATTGCAAGGCTGGCGGATTCGCTCATCATCTCCATTGCGCTGAATACGCCGATACTTATGTATTACGGTTTTATGACAAAAACCGTTCAGCAATTCTATGTCCGCTTGGGAAAGACAGCGGCAGAGCTTGTTTTCTTCATTCCGGTAGTATTAGCCGGTCTACCTGCCGTGCTGATGATATATAACAGCGCTGTAGGAAAGCATTACCCTGCCCCGCCAAAGAACGAATAACACAAAGATATAAATTGCTCCCTTAATAAAATGACCTGTATCCCAAGGCTTTGATGCCTGCCTTTGGATACAGGTTTTATTTTATCAGAATACTATAAAGTTTTTATAAATTACCGATAAATGATAATTTGCGGAGAAACGCAAATTTATTTATCTGTGTTGCCAAACAGCTCACTGGGCTGTTTGGCAAGGCTTAAACTATAGTAATTCGTTAGTGCCAAGGGGGCGCCCTCTATCGCAGGGCAGCCCCCTCTTGAAGCCACTAAAGCGGCTTCAATTCACCC